>CAZEHU010000277.1:0-4946 GCA_964511605.1 uncultured Myxococcales bacterium | reverse complement strand
CGTGGACGACGAGCGCAGCCTGCGGGAATTCCTCGAGATCTTCCTGCGCAAGGCCGGCCACGAGGTCAGCGTGGCCTCCAACGGTCGCGTCGGCATCGAGCACCTCGAGGCCGAGGAGGAGTTCGACCTGGTGCTCACCGACCTGAAGATGCCCGAGGTGGACGGCCTCGGCGTGCTCGAGGCGGTCAAGGAGCGGGCCCCGGATACGCAGGTGGTGATGATGACCGCCTTCGCCACCGCCGACACGGCGATCGAGGCGATGAAGAAGGGCGCCTTCGACTACCTCCAAAAGCCCTTCAAGAACGCCGAGATCGACGTCGTGGTCGACAAGGCGCTCCGCCAGCGCCGCCTGTTGCAGGAGAACCGCCAGCTCCGCGCCCAGGTCCACAAGCAGTACAGCTTCCACAGCATCATCGGACGCTCGGCCCGAATGCGGCAGGTCTTCGATCTGGTGGAGCGGGTCGCCGATACTCGGACGAGCGTCCTGATCACCGGGGAGTCGGGTACTGGCAAGGAGCTCATCGCCCGCGCGATCCACCACAACTCCCGGCGCAAGGACGCGCCGATGATCACGGTGAACTGCGGCGCCATCCCGGAGGCCTTGCTCGAGAGCGAGTTCTTCGGCCACAAGCGGGGCTCCTTCACCGGCGCCCACGCCGACAAGGTGGGCATGTTCCAGGCCGCCGACAGGGGCACTCTCTTCCTCGACGAGGTGGGTGAGCTGCCTATGCAGCTCCAGGTCAAGCTCCTGCGCGCGCTCCAAGAGAAGCGCATCCGACCCGTGGGCGCGCACCAGGAGCAGGACGTGGACGTGCGGGTCATCGCCGCGACCAATCAGGACCTCGAGCTCAGCATCCGCGAGGGCCGCTTCCGCGAGGACCTCTACTACCGCCTGAACGTCATCCGCATCGAGATGCCCGCTCTCCGCGAGCGCCTGGAGGACGTCCCCCTCATCGCGCGTCACTTCCTACGTCGCTTCGGGGAGGAGATGGACAAAGCGGTAGCGGAATTCGAGCCCTCGGCCCTCGAGGCGCTGATGGCCTACGACTTCCCGGGCAATGTGCGCGAGCTCGAGAACATCGTGGAGCGCGCGGTCACCCTCAGCCCCAGCCCCTTCATCGACCGAAGCTGCCTGCCCACGATGGTCGTGGCCCGCGCCACCGAGCGCGAGGAGAGCTCCCAGGCCTACAGCGTCGGAGTGCCCGAGGGCGGCATGGATCTGGAGGCCTTCCTCGCGGGCATCGAGCAGCGACTGCTGCAGGAGGCCCTCTCCCGCACCGGGGGAAACCGCACAGAGGCCGCGCGTCTGCTCGGCGTCAGCTTCCGCTCGATCCGCTACAAGCTGTCCAAGTTCGGCATCGGCGAGGAGGGCCGCGAGGGCGGACGCTCCGCCGATGCCACCGTCACAAGCGAGACTGGCCGATGAGCTGGCTGGCGGTCGCCGCACCCGAGGCCACGGCGGCCCTCGGCGGCCGCACCGGCCCCCATGGGGATGGCACGCTGATCGTGGGAATGCTCATGGCGGCGATGGGGCTCCTGCTCCTCCTCCGCTTCGTGCCCTGGTTCCTCGAGTGGGGGCGCTGGTGGGTCGGCGATCGACGCCGGAGGCTGCTCGCCCTCGCGCTGGTATCGCTCCTCGTGTTCGGTGCCCTTGGCACCCGCTACAGCCGCCTCGACCTGCGCTATTCGAAGGCCGCGATGCACCGCGCCGAGGTGGTGGAGACCGCCTTCCTGCCGCCACCGGAGGTGCTTGCTGTGCTCGGCGTCGGACAGCAGAGCTTCGTGGCCGATCTGCTCTTCCTGCGAGCCAACCTCTACTTCGTCGCCCACCTCTTCGGGGATCGCATCTTCTCGTGGCTCGATACCTACGCCCATACGATCCTCGCCCTCGATCCAGACAATCCCCGGGTCTACGAGTGGGCCAGCCAGGCGGTGAAGTTCGGCCAGCTCATCACCCATGAGGCCCTCGAGCGGTCGAACGCCTACGCCCGCCGCGGGATCGAGCGCTTCCCGGATCACTGGCGCTTCTACTTCGACATCGGCTTCAACTACCTCGTCGAGTGGCGCCCGAAGACCGAGGAGGAGCACGAGCGCATGCGCAAGAAGGCGCTGCCCTGGTTCTCCGTGGCGGCTGCACTGCCGGACTCCGAGCTCGATCCCAACTTCGTGGCCGAGCTCTACCTGCGCGAGAGCGACGTGGAGATGGCGCTCTTCCACGCGTACCTCCGCTACTTCGAGGCCAGCGATCGGGAGAAGGACTCCCTGCTTGGCCGCATCAATCGCTATGAGTCCACCGCCGTCGCGGAGGAGCTCGCTCGTACCGAGGCCGAGTGGCGCGCCACCTGGCCCTACCTGCCCCTGACCCTCTACGAGCTGCTCGGCTCGGAGGTGAAGGGCGGGGTCCCCGCCTCGTGGATCCGGGAGGGATCGTGATCGAAGGCCGCCGAATCGTCATCACGGGGGGAGCCGGCTTCATCGGCACCTCCCTCGCCCTTCGCCTCGTCGACGACAACGAGGTGGTGCTCTTCGACAACCTGCACCGGAACGCGCTCAAGGATACGACGCTGCGCAGCCACCGGAACCTCACCTTCGTGGAGGGGGATGTGCTCGATCGAGAGGGCCTCGCCCGGGCCGCGGAGGGGGCTACGGACCTCATCCACATGGCCTCGATCGCCGGTGTGGATACGGTGATGCAGAACCCGGTCCTCACGATGAAGGTGAGCCTGCTCGGCACCTACAACGCCCTGGAGGTCGCCAACGCCATCGATGGCCTCGAGCGCTTCATCGACTTCTCCACCTCGGAGGTCTTCGGCCGCTTCGCGTTCAACGTGACCGAGGGAGACGTCAGCCAGGTGGGCGCCGTCGGGGAGGCACGCTGGACCTATGCGGTCTCGAAGCTGGCCACCGAGCACCTCGCGCTCAACTACCACAAGCAGTATGGCCTCCCGAGCCTGAGCATCCGCCCCTTCAACATCTACGGTCCGCGGCAGGTGGGCACGGGCGCCGTGCATCACTTCATCCTGCGCGCCCTGGGGGGCCAGGCGCTGACCATCCACAACGATGGCTCCCAGATCCGGAGCTGGTGCTACATCGACGACATCCTGGACGGCATCGTGCTCGCCCTCGAGCGTCCAGAGGCCGTGGGCCACGCTTTCAACATCGGCAATCCCCGCTCGACCGTGACGATCCATCAGCTCGCACGCGAGATCGTGCGCCTCAGCTCCTCGTCGAGCTCCCTCGACCACATCGAGTGGGACTTCCCCGACGTGGAGCTGAGGGTGCCGAACATCGAGAAGGCCCGTACGCTGCTCGGCTTCGCGCCCCGCATCGACCTCGAGGAGGGCCTCCTGCGCACCATCTACTGGTATCGCCAGCAGCGCGCCGCATGAGAGCCGGCGAGGACGTGCCGAGGAGCGACGGAGCGTGAGGATCCCCCTGCACCGGCCGGTGCTCGGCCCCGAGGAGGCTGCCGCAGTCCGGGAGGTCCTGGAGAGCGGCTGGCTCGTCTCTGGACCCCGCGTGAGGGCGTTCGAGCAGGAGCTGTCCGGCCTCCTGGGCGGGCCGGAGGTGATCGCGACGGGATCGGGCACGGCGGCGCTGCACCTCGGCATCCTGGCGCTCGATCTTGCGCCCGGCGACGAGGTCCTCGTCCCCGCCTTCGGATTCCCTGCCACCGGCAACGTCGTGGAGCTCGCGGGCGGTCGAGCCATCGCCTGCGACGTGGATCCGGAGACCTTCGCCCTGACGCCGGAGTCGATCGGCGATCGCCTCGGGCCCCGCACCGTCGGCCTGCTCCCGGTCCATCCCTTCGGCATCCCGGCGCCGATGGAGGCCCTCGAGGCCCTGGCCGAGGCACATCATCTCTGGATCCTCGAGGATGCGGCCTGCGCCCTCGGGACTGCAGGGGCGGGACGAGGCGGGCGATGGGCTCGCGAGCCGCACCCCATCGCCCTCAGCTTCCATCCACGCAAGACGGTGACCACCGGAGAGGGAGGCGCTGTCGCCACCTTCGACGAGGCGGTGGCCAAGCGGCTCCGAATCCTCGTCAACCACGGCATCGACCCCGAGCGCCCGGGCTGGGATCGCTTCGTGGCGGCCGCCCCGAACTATCGGATGTCCGACCTCGCGGCGGCCATCGGCGGGGTCCAGCTCGGCCGCCTCGAGACCATCGTGAGGGAGCGTCGCCGCGTCGTCGCGCTGTACCGCGATGCGCTCCGCGACCACCCCCGGGTGCGCTGGCCGGTGGGCTTCGACGAGCCGGAGCTCTCGATGCAGTCCCTCGTGGTGGTCCTGCGGGAGGGCGGCGAACGCGCCCAGGTCCTCGAGCGCTTCGCCGCGGCGGGGGTGGGCGCGACCATCGGCGGCTACGCCCTCGCGGACCAGCCCTATTGGCAGGATCGCTACGACCTCGAGCCGGGAGCGCTGCCCGTCTCGGCCGAGCTGGCTCGAAGGAGCTTGACGCTTCCGGTCGGCGTCGCCATGACGGAGGGGCAGGTCGCCGAGGTCGTGGACCTCCTATGAGCCCCCCAGCCCCCGACGCGATGACTCGACCCTCGCCCCCAGTCCTCGAGATCCAGGCGCTCCACAAGGAGTTCAAGGTGGGGCTGCGCCTCAAGCGAGTCCACGCGGTCCGGGGTGTGGATCTGGAGGTGTATCCGGGGGAGATCTTCGGGTATCTGGGGCCCAACGGGGCGGGCAAGACGACGACCATGAAGATGGCGATGGGCCTCATCCGGCCTACCTCGGGTGGGATACGCCTCTTCGGTGGCCCCATCGAGGATCCGGCGATTCGCCGCCGGGTCGGCTACCTGCCCGAGCATCCCTACTTCTACGACTACCTGAGCGCCCGGGAGATCCTCGACTTCTTCGGCCGCCTGCACGGTCTGTCTCGCGCTGATCGCCGCAAGCGCGCCGACGAGCTGCTCGAGCTCGTCGGCCTCCGGGAT
>CAZEHU010000276.1:0-4955 GCA_964511605.1 uncultured Myxococcales bacterium | reverse complement strand
ATCGAAGCCCTTCCCCCTCGTGAACTGGACGTCGCGGCGCTGGAGGTCCCGCGCCGTGACATCGTTGAAGATCGTATAGCCCCAGATCGCCGACTCCACGTCTCCGGGGCTGTCGTGGCGCAGTCGGCGAGCGATCACGATCGCGAGCTCGCCCTCGTGGTGCACGAGCTCGCTCTGCCCGGTCGGATAGACGATCGGCTGGCCGTCGGCCACGAGTGCGCTCGGCGGCTTGAGGAAGACCAGGGGCTCGGCGGGCACCTCGTGGCCAAGCTCAGCGGCGTGGGCGCGGTAGTTCCGCCCGACGCAGACGATCTTCGTAGGCACGGCCGGCACCAGCAGCTCCACCTCGTCGGCCCGGAGGAGCGGGCCCTCGGCTCCACCGCCCGCGGGATCGAGAGGGGATCCGAGGGGGGATCGATCGAGGGGGACGAGGCCGGCCGGGCTCACCCGTGCCCAGCGTGGCCCCTGTTCGGAGGCGAAGCGGGTATACCTCGGCATCGACCCTCACTGTACGAAGCCCCCCCACGCGGCGTAAAGCCGCGGCGTCCCCCACCCCGCGACCGGGAGGATCCAAACATGTCCCGACGACCCCAGGTGTTCGGCCTCGCCGAGCAGGCCGCCCTCCACTGTACCGGCAAGCATCGGGCCCGCTTCCTGCACAACATGACCACCTGCCAGGTCAAGGCCCTCGCTCCCGGCGAGGGGAGGTACGGGCTGACGGTCGATCACAAGGGCCGGGTCGTGGCCGACTTCGTGCTCGCGGTACAGCAGGAGGCCATCGTGCTCGAGACCTCGCGGGCGACCATCGAGGACCTCGAGGCCCACCTCGAGGACCACCGGGTGGCCGATCGCATCGCCTTCGAGCGGCGCTCGGGCCGAGCGCACGTCGTCGTGGCTGCTGAGGGAGCCGCGGCCCTGGTGGGTGAGCTCCTCGGCATCCCGATCGCCGACGAGCCCTTCTCGTTCGTCGACACGAGATGGAGCGATCAGCCCGTTCGGGCCTGGCAGAACCCCGTGCGGGTCGCGGGCCCTGCGGTCGAGCTGTCGATCGCGGCGGCGGCTGGGCCTGCGCTCCTCGACGCCCTCGCCCTGGCGGGCGCCGAGCTCCTCGACGCCGAGGGGGCCGAGCGGCTTCGGATCTCGAGGGGCGCGCCGCGCGTCGGGGTCGACCTGACCCACGAGGACGGCCCCCTCGACGCCCAGGTGACCTACGACACCATCGACTGGGACAAGGGCTGCTACATCGGCCAGGAGGTCATCGCCCGCACCCACTACCGCGGCCAGCCGAACCGACGCCTGATCGGCCTGCGCTTCCGGGCCGGCGACGCGCTGCCCGCGCCGGGGGAGCCCCTGATGACCGAGGAGGGCAAGCAGGCCGGTCGGGCCGGCTCGTCCACCACCCTGGCGGGGGGGGAGGGCCTCGTGCTCGCGATGGTGATGCGCCGCTACGTTCAGGCCGCCGTTCCCCTCGGAGCGCCCGACGGCCCCAGCGGGACACCGGTCGAGCTGCCCCTCTCCGAGGTGTCCTGAATACGCTTGGGGGCGGACCGTCGCATGCCTTGTCGAGGGGAAGGGTTCCCCTCTACAGTATGCGGGCCCGCCGCTCGAGCGGGGGCCCCCGGAACCCCGATCGATCGGAGGAGAGATCATGAAGCGTTTGATGACGCTGGCGCTCGCTGGTGTGGCTGCGGCCGGACTCGGCTTCGCGGCCGGCATGCCCTCGGCCATGGCGGACCAGGCCCAGCTCCAGGTGTCGCCCGCAGCCGTGCTGATGGCGGACGGCGCCGCGGTCTTCAAGAAGAAGTGCAAGAAGTGCCACGGCGCCGACGGCAAAGCGAAGACCAAGATGGGCGAGAAGCACAGCATCCCGGACCTGACCGCGGCCAAGTGGCAGGGCGACAACGACCTCGCGGCGGTCGTCAAGGTCGTCACCGGCGGCAAGGACGGCACCAAGATGAAGTCGTTCAAGGAGAAGCTGAGCGCCGAGGAGATCGACGCGGTCGCCAAGTTCGTCAAGGCGCTCAAGTAGCGCCGCGAGCTCGTCGAGACCCGCGGAGGCCTGGGGGAGCACGCTCCTCCGGGCCTTCGTCTCGCCGATCCTCGAGGCTCGGCTCCCGGCCGAGGGCGCTCAGCGACCGACGAGCCGATCCGCGCGGGCCTTCACCTTGCGCGCCTCACCCGCCTTGCCGCGCTCGAAGAGGTGGCGCGCCAGGGACTCGAGGGTGCGGCTCAGCTCGAGGGCGTCGCCGGCCTCCTCGAAGATCGCGATCGCCTCCTCGAAGCAGCTCTCCGCCTCCGTCGTGGTGGTGCCCGACGCGTCGTAGAGGCGGCTCGAGAGGATCTCGCCGCGGGTACGGAGGGCCTGGCCCATGGCCGGGCGCAGGCCGGCGGCCCGCGCCACGTCGATCGCCTCGTCGACGGAGGCCATCGCCTGGTCCCAGTCGCCCCGCGCGATGTGCACGGCCCCGAGGTTTCGGTTCACGTCGACGATCGATCGCTGATCGCCGGTCTCCTCGGTCAGCTCGAGGGCCCGCTCGAGGCTGGCCTGGGCCTCAGCCAGGCTGTCGGTCTCCAGGAAGACCTCCCCCAGGTTGTTCAGGAAGATGGTGATGCGCTCCCTGTCGCCGAGGCGCTCGGACAGCTCGAGGCCGGCGCGCCAGGCGTCGATAGCCCCCTCGCGATTGCCGAGGGCATGTCGGACGGCGCCGAGGCCCACGAGGCAGTACGCCTCGCCGGCCCGATCGCCATCGGAGTGGCGGATGGCGCGGGCCTCGGTGAAGCCCTCCTCGGCGGCGGTGAAGCGGCGGCGCTTCAGGTGGACATTGGCGATGGACACGAGGCACTCGGAGGCCGCGAGGCGATCGCCGGCCTGCCGGCGGAGATCGAGGGCCCGGCCAAACAGGCGCAGGGCCTCGTCGTAGGCGCCCTCGGCGCCCGTGAGCCAGGTGACGACCGCCTGCTCGTGGAGGACCGCGGCGATGCCCAGCGCGTCATCGAGGTCCTCGAACATGGCTCGAGCGTGCTCGAAGGCCCTCAGGGCGCCTGGATTCTCACCGGTACGGCGGTGGGCCCGGCCGAGGCCGAGCCAGGCCCGGGCGCCCATCGCCCGATCGGAGGGGATGAGGCTGGCCTCGAGGAGGGCGGACCAGATGCGGCGGGCCTGGGCGAACTCGCCGGTCTGCATGGCGGCGCCGACATACCCCTCGAGGACCGGGAGGAGGATGTCGATCGAGTCCAGATCCACCAGGGCGAGGGCCCGCCGATAGAGCACCTTGGCGCGGCCGTACTCGTAGCGACCGTGGGCCTCCTCGGCGGCGCTGAGGAAGCAGACCGCGGCGCGCTCGCCGCGCTCGCCGGCGTCGTAGTGCTCCGCGACGATCTCGGTCCAGGCGCCCGAGCTCGCGGCGCTCAGTCCGCTGAGCCATTGGGCTACGAGGCGGTGGTGGAGCGCGCGATCCTCGGGGGTCAGCTCCGCGAGGAGGGTGGTTCGATCCTCTCGATGGGTGAAGGACAGCTCTCTGTGACCAGCGAGGGCGCTGCGATCCTGATCTTCGACCAGATCCTCGCGGGTCGCGCTCTCGAGCACGCGATCGAGCCAGCCGGCCGGCTCGTCGTGAAACCAGGGAACGCTGGCGCGGCGTCCTCCGGGCGGGCGGACGCGCAGCATCGCGAGCACTCCCTGGCGCCAGAAGGCGGGACCGAAGACCGCCGCCATCTCGAGGACGTGCCGCACATCCGGGGCGAGGCCCGCGATCCGGGCGCGCGAGGCGGCCTCGGTCGTGGCCGCGAGAACGACCTTCGCGCCGAGCTTGGAGGCGTGGAAGATCCAGCGACCCTCGTCGGGCTCGATCGCCCCTCGCTGGATGAGGAGGCGGATGTTGTCCTCCGCGAGGCGGGGGTTGCCGGCGGAGCGCGCGATGATGTCGGCCACGAGCCCGTCGGGCAGGGTGTCGACCTTCCGCAGGACGGCGCGGACGAGGCGATCCATGTCCCGGTTCTGGAGCGGTCCGAGCTCGATCTCCGAGTGGGCCGTGCTGGCCTCGATGAGGGGCGCGGGCGTGGCCGCATCCCCGACGAAGACGAGGGTACAAGGCGTCGTCGCGAGGGCGACCATCAAGCTCTCGAGCACACCGACCGCGCGGGGCGTCATGTGCTGGCAGCGATGGACGACGAAGATCTGCGGCATCTCGCCCGCGTAGTAGCGGAGGAGGTTCGTCCAGGTGCTGACCGCGTGGCGCTGGAGCTTGAGCGCCTGCTTCTCGGCGTCGGGGCCGCTGCCACCTGGGCGCTCGATGCGCAGCCCGGCGAGGTAGCCGAGCTGGCGGGCCGCGACGCCGATGTGCCGGGAGTCCACCAGCTTGTCGATACGATCGAGGATCTTCTCGCGGGCCACCTCGTCGCTATCGCGGGGCGCGATCTGGAAGCGACGGCGAAGGAACTGCGCGATGATCGCGAGGCCATCGGGGGGCTCGGACTCCGAGCAGCAGGCGCTGAACACCTCGATGCCCCGCTTGAGGGGATCGATGATGCCGAACATCTCCGAGAGCAGGCGCGTCTTGCCCACGCCGCTGATCCCGACGACGCCGAGGGAGTGGAGTCGCCGCTCGTTGACCGCGTCGCGGACGGCGTTGTAGGCGATCTCGAGGGCCTCCCGGCGGCCGACGAAGGGCGTCGCGACGCCGTACAGCAGGTGATCCCGCTTGAGCATGCGCTCGAGGCGGAACTCGTTGGGATCCAGGATGATCGAGGGCACCCCGGTCAGCCCGGACTCCCCCAGCATCTGGGGCCGACGGAGATCGACGAGGGTCTCCAGGCCCCGATCGGGGTTGACGTTCACCTCGTGCGGACCGGCCATGCTCTCTGGATCTATCACCCGCCGTGCGTGGGCGGCAACGGCGCCCGGCCCGCGGCCGCTCCAGGCGGGTGACCCCCCGGGCGGCTCGGATCCCGCGATC
>CAZEHU010000275.1:0-4966 GCA_964511605.1 uncultured Myxococcales bacterium | reverse complement strand
CCACGCCGCCACGCTGCACTCCACCCTGGACGAGCTCGAGCGGGCCCATCAGGATCTGCAGCGCGCCCAGGAGAGGCTCGCGGCCCGGAGCCGCCTCGCGGCCATGGGCGAGCTGGCCACAGGCGTGGCGCACGATATCAACAACATGCTCACTGTGCTCATGGCCATCGCTTCGGCGATGGAGCACCAGATCGACCCGAGCCATCCCCTGCGCGAGGCTGTCGACGAGCTCTCGAGCGTGCTCCAGGGCAGTCAGCGCATGAGCCGCCAGCTCCTCGAATTTGGCCGAACGACCTCCGACGAGGTGCGGGCCCCGCCGGAGCAGGTGGAGCTGGCGAGCGTGGTGGGGGACAACGCGAGCCTGCTCGCGCGCACGGCCGGGGAGGCGATGGCGCTCGTCGTCGAGCGCGCGGCCGCCCCGACGCCGGTGCGAGTCGACGTGGGAGCGCTGGAGCGTGTGCTCCTCAACCTGGTCTGCAACGCTCGCGACGCCCTCGAAGATCGGCCCCCACGCGGCCCGGAGGGCCCGACGATCATGATCCGCACGCGGCGCCGGGACGATCGAGTGCGCCTGGAGGTGGAGGATAACGGAGGCGGCATGCCGCCTGACGTCCAGCGGCGAGCCTTCGAGCCCCTCTTCACCACCAAGGCGCGGGGCCGCGGCTCGGGCATGGGGCTCGCGAGCGCCTATGCGATCGTCAAGCGCGCCCGGGGGACCATCCGGATCGAGAGCGAGCCTGGCCGGGGCTGTCGGATCGTGATCGAGCTTCCGGCCGCTCCGTGAGCGGGGCTCGATGAGGAGGCTCGTCGTCCACGGGCCGAGCGGCTACGCGCGCCCCGCCAGGACGTAGCAAGGGCGCACCAGCGCGGGTACGATGCCCGCTCTTCGGACGGGAGGAGGTGCAGGGTGGAGCGCGCGCGCAGTCATAGAGGGGCGACTTCGAGGGCGCCGGTGGCGCTGGTCGGAGCCGTGGCGCTGGTCCTCATCGCCGGGACGGTGAGGGCGACGGGGCCCGAGCACATCCGCTCCTCGTGGGATCAAGCCGATACGGCCTCGACCCGAGCCATCACCTGGAATACCGACAGCATGGCCACGCCCTCGAAGGTGGAGTACGGCCCGACCAGCGCCTACGGCATGGAGGCCGAGGGCGCGGCCTTCCAGGCCAATGGCGCCATCGGCGCGGTCCACGAGGCGATCCTCGCTGGCCTCGAGCCCTCGACGACGTACCACTACCGCGTGGGTGGCCCCGGGGCCTGGTCCGCAGATCAGAGCTTCACCACCGGCCCCCCGGATGGCTGTGCCCCCTTCCGCTTCGTCGCCCTCGGCGACAACCGCTCCGACGATGAGACCGGCGCCTCCCTGCACTGGGCCCCCATCCTCAGCGAGGCCCACGACAAGGGCCCGGCCTTCGTCCTCAATACCGGCGACCTCGTGAAGTCCGGCGAGGAGGCGGGCCAGTGGAAGCACTACCTCGACTCCACGCCGGGGACGGTGGCGTCCATCCCGATGATGCCCTCCCTCGGCAACCACGACGACGACAAGGTGGAGGGAGACGGAGCCAGCTACAACCAGCTCTTCACCCTGCCGCGGAACGACGTCACCGGCTCGGAGGACTACTACTACTTCGTCTACGGCGACGCGGTCTTCGCCGCCATCTCCTCGGTCACCTTCACCGGCGGCACCTCCACCTTCGAGGAGCAGGCCGCGTGGCTCGACAAGGTCTTCACCGAGAACCCGAAGACCTGGAAGTTCGTCTGGTTCCACCACCCCATCTATACCGGCGGCGTCCTCGATCAGCTCCTCGACATCAGCCACCCACCCAATGAGAAGGGGCAGAACGGGGCCCTCACCCCCATCTTCGACAAGCACCACGTGGACGTGGTCTTCAACGGCCATAACCACTTCTACCAGCGCTTCGAGCCCATGTGCTGCGGGGGCGACAGCAAGGAGGGCGTGCCCACCGGAGATCCAGCGACCGGCACCACCTACATCGTCACCGGCGGAGCCGGCGCGCTGACCTACGATCTCAGCCTGCTCGGCATCGACCTCTGCCTCTTCCTGAACGACGAGACGGGCGCCGTGGCCTGCGATGGACGCCACCACTACGTCAGCGTGGACATCGACGGCGGCTCACTCCACGGCCAGGTCTGGACCACCTCGAGCCAGCTCCTCGGCGCCAGCCCGGCGAACATCGAGCTCATCGACGAGTTCTTCATCGACAAGGCCGGGCCGGACTGCACCGACCCGGTCGAGCCGGAGCCGGAGCCGGAGCCGGAGCCGGAGGGGGAGCCCGAAGGCGAGCCCGGGTCCGAGCCCACCGAGGAGCCCGAGGGCGAGCCCACCGAGGAGCCCGAGGGCGAGCCCTCCGAGGAGCCCGAAGGCGGGCCTGGCACCGAGCCCAACGAGGAGCCCGGCACCGAGCCCAACGAGGAGCCTGGCACCGAGCCCGGCACCGAGGCCGGAGGCGAGCCCGGCACCGAGCCGGCCGGAGGACCGGACGCCCAGCCGGCGGCGGGCCCCTCGACCGGTGGTGGTACGGGGGCGGGCACGGCGGACGTGGTCGACGCGGACGTCGCCACCGCAGGGAGCGGCTCCGGCAAGAAGTCCAAGGGGGGCTGCGCGACTGCGACCCGCGACGGGGACGATCTACGAGGCCTGCTCTGGCTGATCTCGGCCGCCCTCGGGTGGCTCCTGATCCGCCGGCGGGCGTCGATTGCCAAGGGGCACGGCACCCATCTAGGCTAGAGACATGACATCTCATCTTGCGCGCTTCGCCGCCCTCCTCGGACTCGCCGCAGCCTCGGGAGCCTGCGGCGAGAGCCTCTCCGAGCCTCTGCCGACGCCCCCCGATATGAGCGAGCTGGTGGCCGGCTACGAGGAGCCGACCGCCAACCTCGACAAAGCGACCGTGAAGATGCTCGTCGAGGACGTGATCTCTGAGATCGACCTCGAGGCGCTCAAGGCCGGCCTCGGGGAGCTCCTCTCCGCAGCCGGGGCCAGCTTCAAGGGCGAGGGGGGCAAGCAGGGAGCGAAGCGCGCCGCCGGCCAAGCGGGCGGGGCGGCCGGAGCAGCCGCTGGCGGCGGAGGAGGCGGAGGATCCCCCGGGGGCCCACCGGGCGGCGGCCAGAAGCCCGATGACCCCGGCGCGGAGGGGAGCTTCGAGGCCAACGATCCTATCCGCTACTCCGACGTCGACGACTCCGGCACCGCCGATACGATCGCCACCTTCATCGACGGCGACGTCTTCCTCGAGGTCAGCCGCATCTGCCGCGGCGTGGACGGGGAGGAGACCCCCAACGAGGCCAAGAACGGCTCGATCGACCTCACCGTCGTGATGAGCGAGACCGGGGTGGAGCCGGTGATCTGGGGTACCGCCAAGAGCTGCTTGTACGAGCAGGACGGGATCGAGGCCCTCATCAACGGCGAGGTCCGCATCTACATCGGCGATGCGATCTCGATCTACAGCGGCCTCGGCGGCGCCCTGGTGATCGAGGTGATCGGCGAGCTCGACATCAGCTACGGCAAGGGCGACTTCAGCTTCGACGAGCGCGTAGATCTCCGCTGGGTCACCGATACCAATGTCATCGAGCAGCGCCTCTTCATCGGCGACGAGGCCGATGGGCAGTGGCTGATGTACTACGTCGACGGCAATACGGGGGACTACGGCTTCCGCGCCGCCAACGGCACCTTCCTCTGCCCCCTGCCGACCCGCACGAACCCCAAGGTCTCTTGCTTCGATACCGAGACCGGCCAGGAGTTCTCGCTATGAGCGCCCTCCGCCGGGCCCTGGCCGCCGCGCTCGTCGTGGCCCTCCTCGCGGGCCCCGCATCCGCCTACCATCTCCCGGACTCCCCCCTCGTGGACGATACCGCCTTCACCCTCCGGCAGGCGGAGTTCCGTGCCGGCGTGCTCTCCCTCGAGGGCGGGGTCACGGACTTCCTGAGCGCCGGCACCATGCCCCTGCTCTGGCTGTTCAAGGTCCCGAACGTGAAGCTCAAGGCGCGCCTGGCGAAGGTCGGTGATCTGGCCGTCTCCGCGGAGGCCGGCTACGCGACCTTCTCCATGAAGCCCGATGAGGCCACCAACTCGGAGATCGGGATCCAGGTGATCCCCCTGAAGGCCGCGATCTCTTACCGCTTCACCGACTCCACGGTCTCCGCGGAGCTGGTCTACAACAAGATCGGCGGCTCGGTGGCCGCGAACGGGGAGGCCGACGGCGCCGGAGCGGTGGGAGGAGCCGCGGTCGCCGTGACCAGCCTCCAGAGCACCGGGACGATGGAGTACCGCCTCGGCGAGCGGGCCGCGATCATGATCCACGGGCGCTACGTGATGTGGCAGGATCTCACCGCCTCCACCGACGTGGTGGTCGAGCCGGACGCGTTCACGAGCATCGAGATGCACGGGGCCATCAAGGCGGACAACGAGGACATCGACGTGCGTGGTGCCTACTCCGTCTCCGGGTTCTTCCACTGGTCCTGGCGGACCTTCAACCTGCGCCTCGGCCTCGGCTATGGCCACGCCACCATCCCGGTGCTGAACCTCATCAGCCCGGTGGCAGCGCCCTATCCGGTCGGCGACGCGTACTTCAAGTGGCACTGGGGCGGCGACGACGAGGAGAGCAGCGAGGGCTGATCGCCGTTGCCTCCGGACGAGGCCCGCCAGTAGGCTGCCACGTCCTCGACCCCCGGAGGCCACCCCATGATCCGCTCCACCGTCGTCCTCTTGCTCTCGGCTGCCTGGCTGGTGGTCGCCTGCGGGGACATCACCGTCCCGCCGGAGGAGACCAGCAGCGATGGCGCGGGGAGCAGCCAGCCAGAGGGAGAGCCCGCGGGAGGGGCCGGGGATGCCAGCGGCGAGCCGGCGGACGGGGAGCCGGAGGCGGAGCCCGATCCCGATGTGGAGATCGCCGGCGGCGAGCCCGAGCTGGCCCCCGATGCGGAGCCCACGCCCGAGCCCGACGCCGGC
>CAZEHU010000274.1:0-4985 GCA_964511605.1 uncultured Myxococcales bacterium | reverse complement strand
AAGCGCTGTCCACACAGGTATGGTGAGGCGTCCCGCAGTCTTCGTGGGTCGCGCACGCGCGCCCCTGGCGGAGGACTGCGTGGCGGAAGTGCTCCCCGGCGTAGAAGAGGCTCTTGCCGAGGGGGGTTGCCCCGATCGCGCGGAGCTCGGGGTTGTCCATCGGGTGACATCCGCTCTTCAGGCAAGCCACGGGGGTCCCGTCGAGGCCGGGCAGGCAGGAGCCCCCCATCGCGCAGCCGGAGGTGGCGGGCCCCTGAACCTCGAGGAAGTCGATCCAAGGCAGGATGGCCTGTACCCCGGTCGCCGAGAGCCCGAAGGGCACCGGGAGGATCTCGCCCGAGAAGGTGGTGAACCACGAACCCTCGGTGGTCTCGTGGGCGCTGTTGTCGCCGGTGATCTTGCCCACCTCGCCCGACGGCGTGAGCCCCCACAGCCCGCCCTCGCAAGCGGGATCCGTGGGACCTGTGAAGAAGCCGTCGCCAAACGCGAAGGGGGTCTGGGGGAAGCGCTGCAGCGCCATGCGCAGACCGGCTCCCTGCTCGGTGGCCAGGATCTCGCCGAGGGCCACCTTCACCTTGGCCAGGCGCGTCTTTGGCGTCGCGGCCGAGTCGCAGCTCGGGAAGAGCCACACCGGGCAGCCGGGGCCGACGCAGTTGGAGGGATCGCCCTCGTTGGCGAGCCAGTTCATCGAGCCCGAGGTGTCCACGAGGAAGAGCATGTTGGCGCTCACGGGCTCGCAGGTGCCCTCGCCGGCGCAGATCTGCCCGGAGGGACAAGGCAGCTTGGCGGTGTCGAGGCCCAGGGAGTTGCAGACGAGGACCGAGCCCTCGTCACAGCCGATGATCTGGTCGGGCTCACAGAAGGGCACCCAGCACGCGCCGCCGTAGCAGGTGTGGGTGTCGGGGCAGGGCTTGAGGGTGAGCTCGGAGCCATCCTCCGCGCAGAGCTTCACGGTGCTCAGATCCTGGCAGGTGGCCGCCCCCTTGGTGCAGACGTCCGGCTGGCACATGCCCTCGTCGTCGAGGTGGGTGCGCGCGGGGCACCATGCCTCTTCCACATCGCCCGCATCGGCCGAGGACGGTGCATCCGCCTCGCCCCTGTCGGCGTCCGCACCGCGTCCAGGCTGCCCACCGGAGGCCCCATCGGGCGAGGTGGTCGCTTCGCTCGCGGCGCTGCCGACGATGGAGGCATCCCCAAGGCCCGGCGCCACGGCGACCTCCTCCCCTGCGCCCGTCCCGGGCTGCCCGCAGCAGGCGAGCGCCAGGGCCAAGGCCGGGCAGAGCCACCTCACCCGTCGTGGGCTCCGGCGAGCACGCCGGCGTCTCTGAGGCTCTCGACCGCCGCCTCGGCGCCCTCCTCGCGCTCGAGATCCGCCACCACCAAGTGGCGCAGCCCCGCGGGCACCAGCTCGGACGCATCCCCGGCCACGAGGGCCAGGAGGCCCGCGCGCGCGAGGGCCGGGGCCGCAGCCTCCTCCCCCTCCGCGAGCACGTACGCGCTGTGACCCTGATCGAAGAGGACACGCTCCACGGCGTAGGCGGCCTCCCGATCCGCTGCGGGCAGGGAGATCACCGCGCCGCGCTGCCCGAAGCGCTCGACGCGCTCGGCCTCGGAGACCCCGGAGTGGGGCGTCTCCAGCTCTGCATCGACGCCGCTCGCGGCCTCGATGGGCAGGATCATGCCGGCGGCGACCGTAGTATTCGTCGTGCTGTCGATGACGATGAACGCGCCGGTGGCCCGGTTGCGCTGGTAGGCATCGAAGTAGAGCGGGCGGTGGCAGGTCACCCCGACGCGCCCGATGTCGTTGAGGTGCAGGGTCTTCGCCCGGTCCTCGCCGAGGGACTCGAGGTCCACGTGCCAGCGGACGGCGTGGAGCTGCGCGCGCACATAGCGGGTGGTGTGCTTGATCCAGTAGCTGCGAGCCCTGTCCAGCGGCTTCTCGCTCATCCACACCATCATGGCGTCGAAGGCGTGGGCCACGGTCGGCACGTCCGAGGGATGCGCCAGCATGTCGCCACGGCTGATGTCGATCTCGTCCGCCAGGCGCAGCACCACCGACTGGGGCGTGAAGGCGTGGGGCCGCTCGCCCTCGAAGCTATCGATGCCCACCACCCTCGAGCGCATGCGCGAGGGCAGGACCATCAGCTCCTCGCCCTCTCTCACGACGCCACTCGAGACCGTGCCGGCGAAGCCCCGGTAGTCCAGGTGCGGGCGGATCACGTACTGCACCGGGAAGCGCAGGTGGCTGTAGTCGTGGCTCGACTCGAGATCGACGGTCTGGAGGTGCTCGAGGATCGAGGGTCCGGTGTACCAGGGCATCGCGTCGGTGCCGTGGACCACGTTGTCGCCCACGAGCGCGCTGACCGGGATGAAGGCCCAGTCCGTGAAGTGCAGGCCCCGGAGGAAGGCCTCCATCTCCAACACGATGGCATCGAAGGTGGACTCGTCGTAGTCCACGAGATCCATCTTGTTCACGGCGATGGTCAGGTGGGGAATGCCGAGGAGGGAGGCGATGAAGGCGTGGCGGCGCGACTGCTGGAGCACCCCGAGGCGCGCATCGATGAGGATGATCGCCAGGTCCGCCGTGGAGGCCCCGGTGGCCATGTTGCGCGTGTACTGCACATGGCCGGGGGTGTCGGCGATGATGAACTTGCGGGTCGACGTGGTGAAGTAGCGGTAGGCCACGTCGATGGTGATGCCCTGCTCCCGCTCGGCCCTCAGGCCGTCGGTGATGCGGGCGAGGTCCACCTCCTCGCCATCGCGCTGGCCGGCATCCTCGAGCTGATCCTCGTAGACCGCGTCCGTATCGACGAGCAGGCGACCGATGAGGGTGGACTTGCCGTCGTCGACGCTGCCCACCGTCGTGAAGCGCAACAGGTCCTTGCCCTCGTGGCGCTCGAGGTAGGTGTCGATGTCGGTATCGAGCACGTCGAAGTGGGTGCTCGCGTCCGGGAAGGAGGTCGCCATCTAGAAGTACCCCTCCCGCTTCTTGAGCTCCATCGAGCCCTCCTCGTCGAAGTCGATGAGGCGGCCCTGGCGCTCGGAGTGCTTGGTGAGGAGCATCTCCTCGATGACGGCCGGCAGGGTCTTGGCGTCCGAGCGGATGGCGCCGGTCAGCGGGTAGCAGCCCAGGGTGCGGAAGCGCACCATCTCCATGGTGGGCTCCTCGCCGGGGCGCAGACGCATGCGCTCGTCGTCCACCATGATCAGGGTGCCCTCCCGCTCCACCACGGGCCTCTCGGCGGCGAGGTAGAGGGGCACGATCGGGATGCCCTCGAGGTGGATGTAGAGCCAGACGTCCAGCTCGGTCCAGTTCGACAGGGGGAAGACGCGGATCGACTCCCCCTTGCGGACCTTGCCGTTGTACAGGTTCCAGAGCTCGGGGCGCTGGGCCTTGGGATCCCACTGGTGGAAGCTGTCTCGGAAGCTGTAGACGCGCTCCTTGGCCCGGCTCTTCTCCTCGTCCCGGCGCGCACCTCCGAAGGCGGCGTCGAAGCCGTGCTTCGTCAGGGCCTGCAGGAGGCCATCGGTCTTCATCACGTCCGTATAACGCTTCGAGCCGTGATCCCAAGGGTTGACGTCCTCGGCGACCCCGTCCTCGTTGATGTGGACGATGAGGTCGTAGCCGAGCTCCCCGATATAGCTGTCGCGGAACGTGATCATCTCCCGGAACTTGAACGTGGTGTCCACGTGCATGAGCGGGAAGGGCAGCTTGCCGGGATGGAAGGCCTTCCGGGCGAGGCGCAGCATCACGGAGCTGTCTTTGCCGATCGAGTAGAGCATCACCGGGTTGGCGAACTCCGCGGCCACCTCCCGGAGGATGTGGATCGACTCGGCCTCCAGGAGCTGGAGGTGGGTCAGCCGGGTATCGATGAGGGCGTCGAGGGCGGACATGGCGGCCTGGGACCAGGGGGGGCCGGGCGAGGGGGGGGAGCATATACACGGAGCGGCCCTCTCGCGTCACGCGCGTTTACCCCGGAGCCCCGGGGGGGCACACTGCGGGCCCATGTCGATGCTTCGCCCCTCCGTCGCCCTCGCCCTGTCCGCCGCGCTCGCCCTCCTCGGCTGCCCCGCCGAGAAGAGGGAGGCCGAGGAGACGCCTCCGAGCCTGCCGGATCCCATCGGGGCGCCGGCGGCACGGGCCGGCGAGGCCTCGGAGCCCGAGGATCGGCCTGGACGATGGACCCCTTGCGGCGACCTGCCCGATGGACTCGCGCACGCGCAGGCGGTCGTCCTGCACGGCCAGGGCGGAGCTCAGCGCCTCTTCGTCTACGGCGACGGCACCCACAAGCACGGCGCGATCGGAGATCCCGGAGCGGCGGCCCCCACCTGGAATCGGACCAGCGAGTCCAAGTGGCCCCACGCCTGGCAGGGCATGACCGCGATGCCCGACGGTCGGATCATCCTCACCGGCGGCACCAACA
Source organism: uncultured Myxococcales bacterium (assembly GCA_964511605.1). Taxonomy (GTDB): domain Bacteria; phylum Myxococcota_A; class UBA9042; order PHBI01; family JACKFB01; genus CAZEHU01. The sequence continues at coordinate 561 of CAZEHU010000274.1, read as the reverse complement.
TCCCCAAGGGCCACTACGTGCAGAGGAACGTGGAGGTCTTCGATCCCGGCACCGATACCTGGGCGCCCCTGGCCTCCCTGCCCTCCCGCCGGCGCGGCCACTCGCAGCTCCTCCGGGCGGACGGCACGCTGCTCGTGGCCGGCGGCGATCCCGGGGGCTTCGTGTCCCCCACGCGCGCGATCGAGCTCTACGATCCCGCCAAGGATAGCTGGCGCCCCTCCGGCAAGCTGGGGGTCGGTCGCTACCACCACGCCACGGCCGAGCTCGGCGATGGCGCGCTCCTCCTCCTCGGGGGCCTCGACAAGGATGGGCCCCTGGCCTCGGCCGAGATCTGCTCGAAGGGCGCAAGCCAGTGCACCCTCCTGCCGCTCCAGGGCAAGCGCGATGGGCCTACCCTCACCACCCTCCAGGATGGCAACGTGCTCCTCGTCGGTGGCGGACGGAGCCGGGCCTCCGTGGGGCCGGAGATGATCTTCCGCCCCGGCGCGACCCGCTTCGACCCGGTGGCGACCACCAGCGAGCACCGCCAGGGCCACAGCGCTACGCTCCTCAGCGATGGCC
>CAZEHU010000273.1:0-5000 GCA_964511605.1 uncultured Myxococcales bacterium | reverse complement strand
TTTACGTGCAGGCGTACCGCTCCCTACGGTCGCTGAGGACGGGTACCGCTCCCTAAGGTCGCTGAGGGCGAGGACGTCCACCTCACTTCGTTCGGTCCGCCCGGCAGCGCGGAGGCCGAGCCGGCGGCGCCGGCGCCGCCTAACGGCAACGGCCTCCCGGACGCCCGTGCCCGCGGTGAGCGACCGGGGTGAACGGTTACGATCCAGGATGGGATACTGGATCTCCCTGGCATGATGTCGTCCTCCTTGGCCACAGAGACCATCGCTGAATACCGAGCGGGGAAGCTCCCCGACGACCTCTCGGCCCGTGGCTCGCTACCCGAGGCGCGGGGTCGCTCGCTCTGCGCTCCGATCGATCAAGTCCAGGGCGGCGACGATCTCCTGATCGACGTCCGCTGCGGCCACGAACGACGCCAACCGATGGTAGTCGCTCTTGCGCATCTCGTTCGGGAGCTTCAGGGCGGCGAAGAAGGCCTCGAACAGGGGATCGAGGAAGTCATCGGTCGCCTTCGTCTCGCGCCACCATCCGTCCTCGCGATTGCGAAACGCCACCGGGGCACCCGATCGGCCACGCACTCCGCCATGACGCGCCGGTAGCGCTCCACGTCCGGGGCCTCGAAGAGGGGGCCCGCCGAGCGCGGACTCGCCACAGGAGCTTGGTCGCGGGCACGGGCAAGGCTACCAGGTCGCGGCGGTTGATGGTCACCGCCGATCGCTTGCGCGGGGGCGTGCCCCCACCGTGCTTCTCCTGCCATCGCTTCAGACCCAGCTCCCAGAGGGCGAGCGCCTGAAGCGCCGTTGTCTTGCCCGAGCTGTTGGGCCCGATGAAGACGACGGTCGAGCCGAGCTCGAGGTCCACCTCCTCGAAGGTCTTGAGATTCCGGATGACGAGGCGGTGGAGCAAGGCGAGCTTCCTGGGGCTCTCGCTGTCGTGCCCGTGAGACCTACCTCAGCCGGCCCGAGACGTCACTCGGTCGACCCCTGTGGTGCCGTGCTTCAGCGCCCAAGCCACGTGGAAGTCCACCTGACCCTTGGTGGCGCCCAGCGCGGCGTGGGCGGAAGAGCGGAGCTCGGCCAGGGTGGCGGGTCCGTCGAGCAGGGCCGTGGCCAGGTGGTCCTCGAGGGCGGTGAAGAGAAGGACGCTGACGTCCTCGTAGCGGGTGAGGGTGTCGGGGCGACCCTCCTGGCGCGCGGCGAGGGCGGCGTGGCCGAGGTCCGTGAGGTGCAGCGTGGTGCCCGGGCCGAGGAGGTGGGTCGGCCAGTGCGACAGGTCGTGGGCCGGGTCGCCTCGGAGGAGGTCGGCGAGGGGGGCGCGACCCTCTGCGCCGCTCCTGGTGGGGGCCGATGAGGCAGCGGCCCGCTGGGCGAGCTCGCCCCAGACCTCGTGGTAGCGCTCGATGACGCGGGACCAGCGGAAGGGCTCGGCGGCCTCGCGGGCGGCGGCTCCCATAGCGGCACGGCGCGGGGCGTCGGCGAGGAGGTCGCGGAGGCCGTGCTCGAGGGCATCGAGGTCGATGGACACGGTCTGGGCTAGGTAGAGGCGCTCCATCATCGGGTCGAGCACGCCCCGGGCGTCGGTGACGAAGTCGGGCACCTCGGCCGTCCACGTCGTGGGGATCTTCAGGCCCGTGACGTCCTGCTCGACGAGCTCGCGGTAGCCGTCGAAGTCGCTGACCACGAGGGGGAGGCCCGCGGCCTGGGCCTCCAGGATGCTGATGCCGAAAGTCTCCTGGAAGTTGTCCACCAGGGAGAGGCAGAGGTCCGCGGCCCGGTACAGGGCCGCCTTCAGCTCCGGCTTGAAGTTCTCCAGCACCACCGCACGGCCGGTGAGGCCCACCTGCTCGAAGAGTGCCTCCAGGAGGCGCCTCCCGGCGGCATCGGCCCCGCCCGCGATCACCAGGACGACGTCCTCGTGGGCCGGCTCGGAGAGCAGGCGGCCGAGGGTCTCGAGGATCGGCGACCAGTCCGCTTTGTTCCTCAGGGAGATGCGCCCCACCGAGAGCAGCACACGGGTGTCCGGCGTCAGCCCGAAGAGGGCCCGCGCCTCGTCTCGCCCCGGTCCCTCGAAGGCGGCGTCGTGCAGCCCGAGCGGGATGCGCTCGAGGGCCAGCGGGAGGTCCTCGGTGCGGCCCGGCGCGGCGAGGGGGCGCAGCGCCGTCCAGGCCCTCCCGAGGCCCTTGGCCACGGCCGCGCGGGCGGTCTCGCTGGTGCAGATGACGGCATCCCAGGGCTGCGCGCCCGCGAGCGCGAGCTTCACGTAGCGCTCCGCCATGCCCGCCGTATCGAGGCTGTGCGTGATGCCGGTGACCGGCACGTTGCGGGGGGAGAGGCGGTTTCGGGCCGCGACGAGGTGAGGCAGGTGGCTGGTGAAGTCGCCGAGGTGGATGACCTCGTAGGCGCCGCTCCTCAGGGCCTCTCCGAGCGCCACGTGGAGGGAGGCGCGGACCCGCGAGCGCAGCTCCGGCTCCGGCACCACCTCCTCGAGGCGCTCCTGGAAGGCCTCCATCGAGGCGGTGTCGGGGCAGAAGAAGTCGTAGCCCTCGAAGCCGCCGTGGGCGACGAGGGCACGGAAGAAGCCCTCGTTGGCCACCGGGCGGCCCATACGCCAGCCCCAGGTATCCGTGGAGAGGAAGGGATCGGTGCTGAGGAAGCGCATGGGGGTCCTGGGCTCAGGCGGTGCCGGTGCCGCCGCCGCTTGCGACCTCACGCTCCACCGCCGCGCGGACCGCGAGGGCCGGAGCGCGTAGCCGCACGTCCAGGGTGCGTGCCAGGCGCTCGGGCTCCAGGGCCGGCTCCAGCCGGGCGCGGGGGCGGACGTGGTAGACGATGGGCAGCATCGCGAGGGGGAGGAGGATGTCGCGGGTCCGACCCTCCACGAGCGCCAGCGCCGCGTCCGTCAGGTCGCCGCGGCGGTAGACCAGGCGGTGGGGGCCGACGTGCTGCACCACCTCGCGCAGCCCGCCGAGGGGGGCGAGGTCGACCCGACCCTGGTCCTCGAGCTTGAGCGCGACCGTCGCCAGGATCGCGTGCAGCACCTGCAGGGCCACCTGCGAGTTCTGGAAGAGCGCGAAGGTGCGGCTGGGCTCCACCACGTCGAACCACCGCTCCCGGAGCTCGGTGATCACGTCGACGAAGTCCTCGAGGGTCTCCGTGCTGACGTCGTGATCCTCCCGGGCCAGGCGGATGTCGTGGGTGACCGTGTAGGCGCGGAGGAGGGCCGTCCTGAGGGGGAAGCGGGGCTCCCGCAGGAGCTCCAGCAGCTTGAGGAGCTGGAACGTGCCCTCCTTGAAGAGGAGGAGGGTGCGGGCATCACGAGCGCGGGCCGGATCCGGCTCCCTCTCCGGGGTCGCGGGTGGGGTCCCCGCCTGCCACGCCGGCGCGGGGCTCCAGTAGCCGCGGAGGGCCTCGGCCTCCTCCTGGGTCCTGATCACGTCGTCGTGCCACTTGATGTAGCGCCCCACAGGCTCGTCGGGCGGGGGGGCGAGGGGGGGCGCTCCCGGCTCGACGATGACGTAGAGGTCGAGGTCGCTGATGCCGGGCGTCGGCGTGTCGTGGGTTCCGAGGGCCCAGACGCTGTGCACGCCGGGCAGCGCGGCCACCCGCGCCACCTCACGAGTCTTGAAGGCCGCGTGCTCCTCCTGCGAGAAGAAGGCTGGGTGATCGGTCACCGAGAGGCGGTCGCTGGTGGCCTCCCCGCTGGCGTCGATCTCGTCCCACGCGGCGTCGCGGACCTCCGACGAATCGAGCGCAGCCAGCACCTCCGCCGCCAGGGCGCGGCCATTGTCCACCAGGTCGGGAGCCACCCGCGCAGCGACCTCGAGGGGGTCCCCATCGCCCCACGCGGCGCGGAGGGCGGTGGCCTGCTCGATGGCGCGCCAGGCCTCTGGGCTGAAGTCGCCCTGGCTGGCGGCCAGGGCGTCCGGCTTGTAGGCGTAGCCGCGTCTCTGCTGGTGGTGGAGCGTGACCATGAGCGTCAGCCAGCTCGTCCACAGCTTGAGCTCGTGCGCCGTCGCGGGCGCCTGCCCCGCCCCATGCACGCGGCTGGCCATCCGGAAGAGCGCGTGGGCACGCTCCAGCCCATCGTCCGCGCATCGCACCTCGTAGCTCGGCTGCCCGAGCAGGCTGGTGCCGTGATCCAGCAGGATGAGGGGCATGCGGGCCTGCCGATAGGCCCGGAGGTCGGCCTCCGAGCTGACGAAGATCCCGTGATGCTGGAGGGGGTCGAACGCCCGCTGCTCTGAGAGGAGCCCAGCCAGGGCCCCCTTGAGGTCCCGCAGCCGCTCGGCGTCCCGCTGGGTCTCGCGGCGGATCACCATCCAGGCGTCCACGTCGCTGTACGCCGTGCGCTCGAGGTCCGAGAGGCTTCCGTGGATCACGAGGTCCACGCAGTGCTCCCCCAGGGCTCCCGCCAGGGTCGCGAGTCGCCGAATCGGCGCCAGATCGTCGCTGGCGTAGCGGGCCTCCTCCCAGGCGCTGGCGGCCTGGACCGTGGTGGTGTCGGTCGTGATCGCGGCGCCGTGCTCTTCCAGGCGGGCCTCCCACCACTCCCAGCCCGCGGCGATGAGCTGGGCGACGTCGTCCTCGATGCCCAGGCGGGCCACACGGCTGAGGCCGTCGCCGAGCGTCGTGGCGCCCACCGGCTCCAGCTCGCAGGCGTACAGGATGTCCGCGAGCTGGGCGGCGATCGGCCCCAGCGCGCCGTCGTCGTTGAGCCACGCATAGGTCAGCGCGTTCAGGGCGCGCTGCACCTCCGCGAGGGCGACCGGGTGGGGGATCCGCTGCCACTCCGCCTGGAGCAAAGCCAGGATGCGAGCGGGCTCACGGTAGGCGAGTTGGGCGGGGTTCTCCGCGTTCAGAACGCTCATCGTTCGTGGATACCGCCGAAAGGGGGATCGCGCCATTTCGTGGGAACGCCGGCGGCTCTTGGCCGGGGGCTCCGCTCCGCGCCGCCGGTTCGAGTGGGGTGGCGCGGGGCGCGGTCCACGAAAGGGATCTCGGGT
>CAZEHU010000272.1:0-5031 GCA_964511605.1 uncultured Myxococcales bacterium | reverse complement strand
GTCCGCGCGAGCACTTCGTGCACGCTGGGGAGGAGTCCTAGTCCGCGGCCGGAGGCTTCGCAGAGCTCTCCAGGGCCTCGAGATCGAGCACACGGAACCAGCCCTGGCCGAGCTCGATGACCCCCTCGCGGCTGAGGGAGGCGAGCATGCGGGAGATGGTCTCCGGGCGGGCGTTCAGGACACAGGCCATGTCGCGGCGGGTCAGGGGGAGGCGCACGGAGCCGCGTCCCCTGGGAGGCGTCGAGTCGGCGGAGCGCTCCCTGAGGAGGAGCAGAAGGGCCGCGACGCGGCGGCGCGCCGGTCCGGCCCCCGCCACCTGAGCCTGGCGCTGGGCGCGCACGTGGCTGCGGACGAGGACCTTCAAGAGATCGTGCGCCAGCTCCACATCCTGATCGACGAGGGCGAGGAGCTCCTTGACGCCGACCGCGCAGACGGTGGCGGCGGTCAGGGCCTGCACGTTGGCCGCGCGATCTGCGCCGTCGAGGCCCTCGATGCCGAGGAGATCCCCCGGGAAGACCAGGCGCAGGGTGCTCTCATCGCCGCCCGGCGAGGAGCAGAACTCCCGGAGGACGCCGGACTGGACCACGTGGATCTCGTCGACGCCCTCCCCGGCGAGGGCCAAGAGCTGGCGGCGGGGCTGGCGATTCGGGCGCAGGCGGCAGTGCAATAGCGGCCCATCGCTGTCGCGGAGGGCGCTGAAGAGCCCCGCGCGGCGCAGCGGGCAGACGCTGCAGCGGATCGGCATGACCGACGCCTCGGCCCGGGGAGCTGCGCCTCCTCGAGTCGATCGTGTGGTGGCCTCGGCCACATGCTGGACCATCTCATCCCCCGTCGGCCGTCAGGGCCGGAAGCGCCACTTCGAGCGCCGGGCCCTGCTCCTGAGTGGTACCATCCGGCGCGCCTCGGCGCGAGCGTGCGCACGCGGGAGCGCGCGGGGAGGTGTGACCGATGTCACGGTGCCCCGAGCGCCCCGAACGGGATGCTTCGGGCCCAAGGGGGAGGCAGAGCATGTGGCAGGCGGAGATCGGCAGCGTAGACGGCAACGGGCCGGCCGGATTGCGTGTGCGCTGGCTGCCGGAGCGTAAGCGCTTCCTGGTCACCAGCGAGCTGGGGGATTGGGAGCTCCTCGAGCCCTCCGAGCTGCGGGCCCTCGCCGAGGGCACCGCCGGGCAGGACGCCGGGCTGGAGGCTCGGCTCCTTGCAGCGAGGCTCGTCCACGGGGAGATGTCCCTCGAGGGGGCGGTCCGGTCGCTGCGGCGGCGCTGGGCGCCGCTCTTCGGTGGGCCGGAGCGCCATGTGCTCTGGCTGGCGCGGGCCTCGGACGAGGAGGAGGCCCCGCCCTCGCTGATGGATCCCGATGTGGGCGAGGCCTGCGTGGCCGCGGCCTTCGAGAGCACGAGCCGCGGCCTGGTGATCGAGCTCGCCGGGGAGGATCCCCTCCACGCCTGGCGCACGATCCAGCACATCGCTGGCAGGGCCCGGGCCCGGGCTCGGCTCGAGGGGCGCGAGGTCCGGATCGTCCTCCGCTCCGATCTGAAGGGCCTGAACGAAGACTACCTGGCCTGGCTGGTGGAGGCCGGCGTGGGCATCCGGGCCCTCTTCGACGACGAGGGCCTCGGGGATCCCCGCTCCACGGCGTGCTGGTGGGTCACACGCTTCCACAGGGCGTGGGCCGAGGCCGGCCTGGACCCCGAGGTCCACCATGCCGACCTGGTGATCCGGCCGACGCCGGCCACCCTCGAGCATCCCGAGCGGGTGGTGAAGGCGGCCGGGCGGCTGAAGGCCAGGACCGTGACCCTCGAGCGCGAGCCAGCTTGGGGGCACCTCGGGGGTGAGGCGCCCTACCCCATCGAGGCGTGGATCCGCTTTCGAGCCGCTGTGATCGAGGGCCTCCTCGATCGGAGCGCGAAGCCCCGGGGGGTGCGCCTGCTGGAGCGACAGGCCGCGAGCCTCGTCCGGCGGATGCTGGGTCGGCTCGATCCCCTCAGGGGCGCGCCGCGCTCCCCTGCGGCGGCGGGCATCGGCGAGCTGGCCTACGATGTGGACGGATCGGTCTACGCCTCGAGCGGCGGGCTCGAGCTCGCGCTCGCCGGCGAGGACCTCTTGCGCCTCGGGAGCGTCTACGGCGATAGCTACCACCTCTGGATGCAGCGGCCCCTGGTCCGGACCCTCGTCGCCGCCTCGATCACCTACTCGCAGCCGGGCTGCTCGAGCTGTGCCTACCTGCCCTGGTGCGGCCAGGATCCCGCACGCAACGTGGGGGATCAGGGCTCGATCCACGGACGCATGGGGGAGGCGGATCATTGCCGGGAGATGATGGCCCTCTTCGATCAGCTCGTGGCGCTGCTCGCCGGGGAGGGCGAGGCTTCGCGGGCCGAGGTCCTCAGGGGCTGGGCGGAGGCCCCGGTGCCCGCGTGCTGAACGAGCCGGCTGAGTCCCTGCGTACGCTGATCGTGGTGCCGCGGGAGCGACTCGAAGAGGTCCGCCGCTTCTACATGCGGGGGCTCGGCTTCGAGGAGGAGTCCACGATGCCCTGCGCCGGGGACGGGGACGCCTTCCTGCTCCTCCGACATGGTCGGACCCGCCTCATCCTGGCGACCCCCGGCGCCCACCCCCCGGTGCCGCGGCGGCCGAGCGAGGGGCTGGTGATGCTCATCGCCTGCTCGGATCCGGGGGCGCGGCGGCGGGGCCTCGTGGCGGCCGGCGAGGTCGAGCCGGGACCGCTCCAGGCGCTCGGCGACGCTCGCCTCTTCGTGGTGTTCGATCCCCTGGGCCACGCGATCTGGTTCGTCCGCCACCCATCTTGAAGAAGGCTGCGTGAACGGCCCCGGGTTCGCCGGGGCCCAGTCCATCCAGCTCCGTGGCGCCGGAAGCGACGCGGGTCCAGAGGACTCTCGCCGGAGCTTCTCCTTCTCGGCCACTGAGCGCAGAGGCTCAGGCCCACCATGGAGCCAGGAGTTCTCGTAGGGTCGTCGAGACCCGCTCGTAGTCGGAGCTGGCGAGCGCCCCGAGTCGCCGCTGCGCCATGGACCCCTCGAGGGTGACCAGCTTCGCAAGTCGCACGAGGGAGGAGCGAAGCAGCCCCGCCGACTCCCACTCGCGGACGGGGACGTCGCCGGTGAGCTCGGGCTGATCGGTGCGGCTCGTGACCATCGCGAGCAGGAGCAGGTCGGGGAGGTGCGGGGAGTGGATGTGCCTGAGCACGAGCCCCGGACGCCGCTTCGAGGTGGTCAGGTCCGCGAAGGGGAAGGGCACGAGGACCAGGTCCCCTGGCTCCGGGGTGGCGTCGCTCACAGCTCGTCGTAGGCAGCGTCCACAGGGTTGTCCCACTCCGCGAACGCCTCATGGGCCAGTCGGGCCAGTGCGTCGTTCTCGCGTCGGTTCGAGAGATAGCCGGTGAGCGCCCGACGCACGACCTCACGGATCGGAACGCCGCTCCGCACGGACTCGAGGCGGACGAGCTGGAGCAGAGAGGGATCGCCGAGATCGACGGTGAGTCGGGAAGTCATGCTCCCAGGATAGCAGGATCCTGTGTTCATGCCGAACGAGGGGCCTGCTCCGCACACGACTCCCCGCACTCCGACCGTCCGCTGGCGGACCGACGGCCCCGGCCTCACACCAGACACCCTCCCCACCCCCTCGACTGTGTCCGGGGTCTCGTGCCGGTTTGCGCTTGACAGCCGCATCCTGGCTCCCGGGGTGTCTCCGCTACCTGCGCTCACCCTCCGGCACACGCCGACGAGGGCCCTGCTGTGCCCGCTGCCCGGCCCGGTGGTGTCCTCGCCGCGCGTTCGGCGCCTTGCGGACGCCGCCCGGACCACCCGCCCCAGCGGCCGCAGGCCGCCGAGGGGCGTTCTGGGACGGGAACTAGCTGTCCTCAGGCCGCCTGGCGGGAATCGGGCGACTCGAGCTCGGGCCGACGAGCCCCTCGCAGGGCTCTGGACAAGTCCTCCCAGAGATCGTCGAGGTCCTCGACGCCCACGCTGAGCCGGAGCAGCCCCGGCCGGATGCCGGCGCGAGCCTTCGCCTCCGGGTCGACGATGCGGTGGGTGAGGCTGGCGGGGTGCTGGATCAGGGTATCGACCGAGCCGAGGCTGACGGCCGGGACCACGAGCTCGAGCTTCTCCATGAGGGTACGCGCGGCCTCGAAGCCGCCGCGCAGCTCGAAGGCCAGGACCGCGCCGGGACCGCTCATCTGCCCGCGCGGGCCGACGAGGTGGCTGCCGGGGTGGGAGCTCAGGCCCGGGTAGTGGACAGCGAGCACGTCCGGCTGCGCGGCGAGGCGGAACGCGAGCATAGCAGCGCCGCGCTCGGCCGCGCGGACGCGGAGCGAGAGGGTCTGCAGGCCGCGGTGAAGGAGGTAGCCGCCCAGAGGGTGCAGGATCGCGCCGGTCAGCACGCGGACCTGGCGGAGGGCCTCGAGCCAGCCGCAGTCGGCCGCGACGACGCCGCCGAGGACATCCCCGTGGCCGCCGAGGAACTTGGTCGCGCTGTGCACAACGAGGGCGGCGCCCAGCTCGTGGGGGCGCTGGAGGATCGGGGTCGCGAAGGTATTGTCCACGAGGACGGGGACCTCGCCGGCGGCCTGAACGACCGCGCGGATGTCGACGAGATCGAGGGTGGGGTTGGCCGGGGTCTCGAGGACCACGAGGGAGGTCTCGTCGTCGATCGCCGCTTCCACCTCGCTCGGGGCGGCCCAAGAGACGTCGAGGCCCAGCATCCCGGTGGCGAGCAGGTGGTCGGTGCCGCCGTAGAGCGGGCGCACCGCCACGACCTTGCGCCCTCGCTGCCGCGCGGCGAGGAGGCAGGCGGTGAGGGCGGCCATGCCGGAGGAGAAGGCCACGGCGCCCTCGGTACCCTCGAGGGCGGCGAGACCTCGCTCGAAACCCGCGACCGTGGAGTTGTGCAGGCGTGCGTAGACCGGGCTCTCGGTGGGCGCGTGTCCATGGGCCATGGCCTCGAGGCTCTCACCGGCGGCCTCGAGGTTCGAGAGGGGGTAGGTCGTGGACAGATCCAGGGCCGGGACGTGGA
>CAZEHU010000271.1:0-5048 GCA_964511605.1 uncultured Myxococcales bacterium | reverse complement strand
ATGCTCGCGACCATCGAGGAGGTGGTCACCCGGCGCATCCCGGATCGCTTCGGCCTCGATGCGACGCGGGACGTGCAGGTGCTCGCGCCCATGCGTGGCGGTCCCATCGGGGTGGATCGCCTCAACCGGCGGCTCCAGGAGGTCCTCAATCCGTCCGGGGCCTCACTGACGGCGGGCGCCACGACCTATCGGGTCGGCGATCGGGTCATGCAGATCCGGAACGACTACGAGCGCAACGTCTTCAACGGCGATGTGGGCTTCGTCGCCAAGGTCGACGAGGCCGCGGGTATCGTCACCGTCAGCGTCGATCGGCAGCCGGTGGTATACCAGCGCCGCCAGCTCGACGATCTCGTGCTCGCTTACGCCGTGACCGTTCACAAGAGCCAAGGTAGCGAGTACCCCGCCGTCGTGCTCCCCATCACCACCCACCACTTCAAGATGCTCCAACGAAACCTGATCTACACCGGCCTCACGCGCGGGCGCGAGCTCGTGGTCCTCGTCGGCACGCCCCGCGCCATGGAGATCGCCGTGCGGAATCGCGATCTCGCCGTCCGCCAGAGCCTCCTGGGCTGGCGCGTCGCTCAGGCCCTCGCCGCGGGGCCACGATGAGCGGGGGCACAGCCGGCACGGCCGCCTCGATCCACGGGCGCGTGGGGTACCTGGCCCTCGGCGGGCGACTCGTACCCGCCTTCATCGTGGGCGACGCCGCCAAGAAGAAGGTGGAGACGGTCGATGTCTCGGGCGTCAGCCGCCTGGTGGTCCCCGAGCGGATGTACTGGCTCGGCGACAAGCGCCTCGGCTCGCCGGCCGGCCTCGGGGACTACTGGCAGGCGGTCCTCAAGCGCGCCGGGGACTGCGACCTGGAGATGGCATGGGAGCTCCTTCAAGAGTCGGACGTGCTCGACGACTCCGACGCGCGCGAGCTGGCGGAGCTGACCCCCGGAGGGAGCAACCCCGAAGACGTCGATGGTCTCATCCTCGCGATCTTCGAGGAGTCCGTGCACTTCAAGATCAAGAGGGGACGGGTCCATCCCTCGAGCCCCCAGGCCCTTCAGGCCGCGGTGCGCAAGAAGGGGGAGGAGGCGAGGGCTCGCCTCGCCCTCGAGCGGGCCACAGCCACGCTGGCGGCGCGCTTGGGGGGGCTCGCCGAGCCCGAAGCCTCGAGCGAGGACGAAGCGAGGGAGATCTCCGAGGCGGTCCGAGAGCACCTCGCCGCGGTGGAGGATCAGGCCGTGCACGGCCGGGACTCGACCCGCGCCGACCTCGCCGGGCGGCTCATGGCCGCGCTGCCGATCGACCAGAAGGGGGAGCCTGGCCGCCGCGCCTTCGATCTGCTCGTCCGCCTCGGCCTCTTCGAGCCCGACGAGAACCTCTTCGTCCGGCGCGCGGGTATCCGCTCCCGTTTCCCACAGCGCGTCGAGGAAGAGGCGGCTACGCTCGCGGGAACCTCCTGGTCCTCGGAGGGCCGCCAGGACCTCCGCCACCTGTACACGGTGGCCATCGACGATGAGGCAACGACCGAGGTGGACGATGCCTTCGCCCTCGCGGGCGACCGGCTCTACGTCTTCATCGCGGACGCCGGCGCGCTGGTTCCCCCGGGCTCTGAGGTGGAGGCCGAGGCGGCCCGCCGCGCCTCCACGCTCTACGTGCCCGAGGGGAAGATCCCCATGCTGCCGCCCTTGCTCGGCGAGCAGGCCGCCAGCCTGGAGGCGGAGGTGGATCGTCCGGCCCTCTGCTTCGCCGGCGAGCTCGATCCCTCAGGACGGCTGAGCAGCCTGGAGATCGTCGCGACCCTCTGCCGGGTCGACCGGAGGCTCACCTACGTCGAGACGGACGCGCTCCTCGCAGGACAGGGGCCGGAGTACGAGGAGGCTCGTCGTGCCGTGGGCCCGGAGGCCGAGGCCCTCGTCCAGGGCGCCGCTGGCATGATGGTCCGCCACCAGGCCAACCGGGCTCGCCTGGGCGCCCTGATGCTCCAGCGCAGCGAGGTGTCGATCCAGATCGACGACGAGGGGCGAGTCGAGATCCACGCGATGGACGCCAACGGCCCCGCAAGGCAGCTCGTCAGCGAGATGATGGTCGCCGTGGGGGTCGCGACCGCCAATTGGTGTGGAGATCACCAGGTGCCGTGCATCTACCGGACCCAGCCCCGGCCCGACAAGCTGCCGGAGTCCCTTGGCCGCTCGATCTCCGATCCCATCGAGCAGATCGCCATCCTCCGCACCCTGAAGCCCACGACCCTGTCCACGCGGCCCGGGCCCCACTTCACCCTGGGGGTGGAGGCCTATACCCAGGTCACGAGCCCCATCCGGCGCTACCAGGATCTGGTGATGCACCACCAGATCAAGGGCTTCCTGGCCACGGGCCGCGCCCCCTTCGGGGATGGGGAGCTGATGGAGGTCTTCGACGCCGTCGACAAGGAGGCCGGCGCCCGTCGGCGCGTAGAGACCGCTTCGCGTCGCTACTGGACCCTACGCTTCCTCGAGCAGAACCCCGACCGGGTGTGGGACGCCCTGGTCACCCGCGAGCTCCACCGCCGCTGGCTCGTCGAGCTGCCCGAGCTGGTCCTGCAGACCCCCTACGTCGCGCGCGGGCGGCTGCATGTGGGCGATCGCCTGCAGCTCCGGGTCGCGGACGTCGACGCGCGAGGCGATCGGCTGGTCCTCGTCGAGGCATGAGCACCCCGCCCGAGGGCCCTCGGGTGGTGCTCGGCTGGGATCGGGGCACCCTCGTGCTGGAGCCGGCGTCGGCCTTCGTGGGCGGAGTGCCACCGGGCTTCGTCGTCGATCCCCGCGCAGCCGGGCGCCCGCGCGCCGCGGCCATCGACTATCGCCGCTCCCTCGCTTGGCTGATCCGATCAGGCTACCAGGTGGACGATCAGGCTCGGGCCTACGAGGAGATCGACCTGGACTCCCGCCGTCGCAGGGAGCCTTATCCCCACCAGCGTGAGGCCCTCGAGGCCTGGCGGGAGACCGGCCGGCGCGGTGTCGTCGTCTTGCCCACCGGCGCGGGCAAGAGCTACTTCGCCGAGCTCGCTATCGCCCGCACCGGGCGCTCCACCCTGGTGGTGGCCCCCACCATCGACCTGATGAACCAGTGGGTCATGGGCCTCGAGGATGCCTTCGGACGAGGGCGCGTCGGCTCCCTGGGCGGCGGAACGAACGACGTGCGCAGCCTCACCGTGACCACCTACGACTCCGCGTTCCTGCACGCGGAGCGCCTCGGGCCGCGCTTCGGCCTCGTGGTCTTCGACGAGTGCCACCACCTGCCGAGCCCGAGCTATGCCCAGGCGGCCGAGCTCTCCCTGGCTCCCTTTCGGCTCGGCCTCACCGCGACGCCGGAGCGGCGCGACGGCTCGGACGCGGCGCTGGATACGCTCATCGGTCCGATCGTCTACCGCAAGGACATCCAGGATCTGGCAGGTCGCTACCTCGCCGACTACGAGACGACGCGCCTGGCTGTCGCTCTGTCCGACGAGGAGCGGGCGGCCCACGACCACGCTCGCTCGGCCTATCGCTCCTTCGTGGAGCTCGAGGGCATCCGCATGTCCCGCTCGGACGGCTGGAAGCGCTTCCTCATCGCCACCAGCCGCTCCCAGGAGGGGCGGAGCGCCTGGCGAGCCTGGCGGGAGCAGCGGCGCATCGCGATGCAGAGTCGCGCCAAGCTCGAGCTCCTCGCCGAGCTCCTCGAGCGCCACGGCCGCGAGCAGGTCCTGGTCTTCACGGCGGACAATGACACCGTCTACACCATCAGCCGTCGCCACCTGGTCCCGGCCATCACGCACCAGACGCCGGCGCGGGAGCGCCGGGAGACCCTGCGCGCGTTCAACGAGGGGCGCCTGCGTGCCATCGTCACCTCGAGGGTGCTCAACGAGGGCGTCGACATGCCGGCGGCCAGCGTCGGTATCGTGCTCTCCGGCTCCTCCTCGGTGCGGGAGCACGTCCAGCGCCTCGGTCGCATCCTCCGCAAGAGGGAGGGCAAGCAGGCCATGCTCTACGAGGTGATCACCGAGGGCACCAGCGAAGAGCACACCTCCGAGCGGAGGAGGGAGCACGGTGCTTACCGCTGATCTCGTCCGCGCACGTCGCTACCGGGAGCGCCTGACGCCGCGCTACGTGTTGGCCAAGGCGCCCGCGCTCCTCGCGGAGGCCGAGGCCCTGATCGGCCTGTTCGTGCAGCACCGAGGCGCCCCCCGGGGCGTGCTGAAGGAGGCGATCGCGGATCACATCGGGGACGACACCGACTTCGTCGTACGCCGCGGCCTGGTCAAGCTCCTGGAGGATCGATCCAGCTTCGATGTGCAGGCTCCCCTCCCCCCCGAGGAGGTGCGGGAGGTGGTCTTCCGGCATGCCGTCGAGCACTGGCCCGTCGTGGGGGCGCGCCGGCCCCAGGTGCTCGCGGCTGCCGCCACCGAGCTCGGGCTCTCGCCCGATGCGGTGGACGCCTGCCTCTATGCGGATCACCGCGACTCCGAGTGCCTCGGGCGCTTCGACGCGCCGGAGCCGTCGTGGCTCCTAGAGCGCTACAACCTGGCCCTCGCGCAGGCGATGCTGCTCCGGGCCCGCGAGGTGGAGGTCCACCTCGACGATCCCCGCCCCGCCCGGATGCGGGCGCTGATGCGCGCGGTGAAGTTCCATCGCCTGATGCATGAGGTGGAGCGAGCCGAGCGGGGCTGGCGCCTGCGCCTCGACGGTCCCGTGAGCCTGCTCCAGCAGACCCAGCGCTACGGACTCGGGCTCGCGCTCTTCTTGCCGGCGCTCTGCCACGCGGAGCGCTGGCGCCTCGAGGCGGAGGTGGTCTGGGGTCCAGAGAGGCAGCCGGGTCGCTTCTTCGTGGATGCGGAAACGGGCCTCGTCCCCCATACGCGCGACCTGGGTACCTGGGAGAGCGAGGAGGAGAAGAAGCTCCGGGCCTCCTTCCGCAAGCTGGACACGCCCTGGCGGCTCCAGCGCTCCACGGCGGTGGTGGACCTCGATGGTCGCGGGGTGCTGGTCCCGGACTACGTGCTCCGGCACCCCGACGGGCGCACGGTGCTGCTCGAGATCGTC
>CAZEHU010000270.1:0-5068 GCA_964511605.1 uncultured Myxococcales bacterium | reverse complement strand
GTGCTGATGCCGATGGTGCTGGTGCTCACCATCCTCTTCCTCCTCATGACCTTCCGAAACATCAGCGGCATCGTATTGCCCCTGGTGGTCATCGGCCTCTCGGTGGTGGCGACCATGGGCCTGCTGGGCTGGATGGCCTTCGCCACCAAGGGCGGCCTCTTGCCGGGCAAGCCCTTCACCATCAACAACATGACGTCGATCATGCCTCAATGTCTGTTGGCGATCTGCGTCGCGGACGCTGTGCACATCCTGGTCAGCTACTTTCACGCGAGGGCCAAGGGGCAGGACAAGAAGGGGGCCACCCGCTACTCGCTGCGCAAGAACCTGCAGCCGACCCTGCTCACCTCGTGTTCGACCGCCATCGGCTTCTTCAGCTTCTCGACGGCGGACGTGGTGCCCATCGGGCAGTTCGGCATCATCACCGGCCTCGGCACGCTGCTCGCGTGGGTGGTCACCTACTTCGTCATCGGTCCGCTGCTCTCCATGCTGCCCCTCAAGGCGCCCAAGGCGCGTGAGGGCGACCTCACGCAGGCCACGGACCGCTCGGCGGCCATCGCCCGGCGGCTGCACGCGAAGAAGGGGCCCATCATGGGCGCGTTCGCGGTGGCGGTGCTGGGGCTCGGCTACCTGGGCGCGGCCCTCGACGTGAACTCCGACCCCTTCAAGTACTTCCGCCCCGGGGATCCGCTCAACATCGCGCAGACCTTCCTCGAGGATAAGCTGGGCGGCGGGCTCACCATCGAGGCCTCCTTGGCCTGCGGCGAGCCGGAGTGCATGAAGGAGCCCGAGTTCCTGAAGAAGGTGGAGGGCTTCCAGGACTGGCTCGAGAGCCAGGACTACGTGACCAACTCGACGTCGATCGTCGACATCCTCAAGTCGATGAATCGCTCGCTGAATAGCGACGATCCCGCCGAGTACAAGCTGCCGGAGAGCCGCGATGCTGTGGCCCAGCAGTACCTCCTCTATACGCTCTCGCTGCCACAGGGCATGGACCTCAACAACCGCGTGACCCTGTCCAATGACGCGATCCGGCTGACGAGCATGTGGAAGATCCACGACTCGAAGACGGTCCTCGCCGAGTACACCAAGGTCGAGGAGAAGGCCGCCGAGCTCGGCCTGAAGCCCGTCATCACCGGCAAGGCCCAGCTCTGGCAGTCCATGAATCCGGCGGTGGTCGATACCTTCGTGACCTCCCTGACGGTGGCCCTCATCCTGATGAGCTTGCTGATGATTCTAGTCTTCCGCTCGCTGAAGCTCGGGGCCCTGGCGATGGTCCCCAATGGGGTACCGCTCCTCCTCGGAGCAGGCGCCATCAAGCTCCTCGGCCGCGACCTCGACATCTCGACGGTCATCATCTTCTCGGTCTGCCTCGGCATCGCGGTGGACGACACCGTTCACTTCCTGTCGAACTACAACCGCTTGAGACGCGAGGGCCGAGGTCCCTCCCGCGCGGTGGCCGAGGTCTTCACCCACACGATGCCCGCGCTCGTCGCCACCACCGCCATCCTGGTGGCGGCCTTCGGTGTCTTCGCGTTCGGCACCTTTGTCCCGAATATGTGGTTCGGCATCCTGGTGGCCACGATCCTCTCGGTGGCCCTCTTCACCGACGTCACCCTGCTGCCGGCGCTCCTCCTCAGTCGCGAGGAGAAGTCGGGGAAGGGGTAGGAGGCTGCCGCTGGGAGCGCGGGCCCGGAGCGGCTAGGCTCGTCCCGTGGGACTCTTCGATCACGATCCCGATCGCCTCGACAACCGGGACCCGGAGGCCCTGGCCCGCTTCGCGCGGTGGACCTGGAGGACCCTGAGGCGCTGGCATCGCGCGGAGTTCTTCGGCCTCGACCGGCTGCCGGGGGGGCCAGCGCTCATCGTCGGCAACCACAACGGCGGCACGATGACCGTGGACTCCTGGCTCCTGATGGCCGCGGTCTTCCGGTCCTCGGGGTTGGACGACATGCCCTACGCCCTCGGACACGATATGGTGCTCGGACCGCCGATCCCCGGGGCCTGGCTGTGCGGCTTGGGCGGCGTCCGGGCCAGCCCCGACAACGCCCGCCGCGTCCTCGAGGCGGGCCACAAGCTGCTCGTCTATCCCGGCGGAGACGTCGAGGCTATGCGTCCCTACCGCGAGCGCGATCGCATCCGCTTCGACGGGCGCAAGGGCTACGTCCGCCTGGCACTCCAGAGCCGTGTGCCCATCGTCCCGGTCGTCGCGGCCGGAGCCCACGCCACCTTCCTGGTCCTCCACTCCTTGCCCGGGCTCTCCCGGGCGATCGGGGCCGATCGCTGGGGTCGCATGAAGGTCTGGCCCGCCACGCTCTCCATACCGTGGGGCCTCACCTTCGGCCCTGCGCCGCCCTACCTCCCTTTGCCGACGAAGATCGTATGCGAGGCCCTCGAGCCCATCGAGCTCGACCCCACCGGACCCGAGGCCTCTGAGGACGAGGACTACGTCGCGGCGTGCGCCGCGCGCGTCGAAGACGCGATGCAGGAGGCCCTGACTCGCCTGGCGCGCTATCGACGCGGGGGAGGGGATCCCCGACCCCAAGCGTGACCTCGCCGGATCTCGGTGGCACAGTGCGCCGCCCTCGGCGCCGGGGGATCCCTTCGGCCCCCCCCCCCGGCGCCCCCCGTCCGAGCCGCACCAGACTCGTCGTGAGGTCCCCGCTATGCTCCGAAACAACGCCGATCTGCGAACGCTCGCCTACCTCGCCGCGATGCTGGGTGTGCTCCGGTGGCAGTGGTTGCTGCCGGCGGTGAACCCGGCGCTCTACGCGCTGAGCATCTTCCTGGGGGTCGCCGCGGCCGTGATCGCGCACAACCACAACCACCTCGGCATCTTCAAGAGCCGCAAGCTCAACGCGATGACCGATCACTGGATCACCTTCTTCTACGGCTTCCCGACGGTCGGGTGGATCCCCACCCACAACATGAACCACCACAAGCTCAACAACCGCGAGGGCGACTATACGCGCACGTGGCGCTACTCCGAGGACAACAACCTGAGGACCCTCCTGGTCTACCCCTCGATCTCGAGCCGCTTCCAGCTCCCGGAGATCAAGACCTACATCGCCCAGACCTGGGCCAAGGATCGCAAGCGCGCGGCCCACTACCTCTCGCAGTTCGTGGTGCTCATCGCCCTGCTCGCGACGGCCCTCGCTGTGGACTGGTACAAGACCCTGCTCTTCATTATCATCCCGCAGCAGGTGGCCATGTTCAGCGTGCTGGTCTTCAACTACGTACAGCACGTGCACTGCGACGAGCTCAGCGAGTGGGATCACTCCCGCAACTTCGTGGGGGCGGGCCTGAACGTGCTCCTCTTCAACAACGGCTTCCATACGATCCACCACATGAAGCCGGGCCTGCACTGGTCGCGCTCTCCCGCTGCCCACGCGAAGATCGCCGAGAACATTCGCGAGGACCTCCAGCTCCCCACCTTCTGGGGTTGGATGGTGAGGACCTACCTGCTCTCCCCCTTCGTGCCCCGCTGGCGCAGCCACTCCCTGCGCCTCGATCGACTCGCGCGCGAGGAGGCGGCGGCGGCGGCGGAGGCGGCCACGAGCACGAGCTCGGCCGCCGGCAGGGCCCTCGCTGCCTGAGCGAGGTTCGAGCTCCCGCCCCCTCGAGCCGGCCGGCCCACCCGCCGCGCATGTTGGCGCCGACTTTCCCAGGGGCCTGTGCGCGCTTCATCGCGAGCTCCATCGTGCGGTCGATCGCCGACTCCACCCGCGCCGCCGACATCCTGCTGTCCGAGGAGGTGGGCATCACGCATAGGAATCGCCCCGCAAGGGCTCCTCCCTCGAACCGATCGCGACGGCCGACGCTGCCAAGCTCGCGGCGTACCAGGAGCAGATGCTCGTGGAGACCGCGGCGGCGGAGGGACTGGACGCGCTTCCCTGGCTGGCGGAGCTTCCCGGAACAGCCGAGGCGCAGTGGTTCGAGGTCTCGCGCTCGGTGGGGAGCCCTACGCCAGCAACTGGGGCGCTGCCCTCATCTATGGGAGCAGCGGCATCAGTTTCAGCGGCAACACCATCACCTCCTGGCGCGGAGCCACCCCACCGAGCGCGATCGAGCCGGCGCCACCCGGGGCCGGCGTGCGCGTCGCGGGCTGCACCGGGTGCACCATCGCCGACAACGAGGTGTTGAGCGTCGAGGGCGGGCCGCCGCGGATCATCGGCACCCTCACAGAGGCGCAGTCCGTGGCGGGCATGGATCTGTCTGGACTCATGGGCGGGGAGGTGACCGCCAACCGGATCGACAGCGTTCTCGGAGGTAGCGACGGAGGCGTGAGCGCGTACGCGCCCGCTAGCCTCGGCCAGGGAGGGGTCGGTGGTGCAGTACAGGGTCGTGCGAGCGCCCTCGTCCTCGGAGACCATGAAGAGCTTGATGAGGCCCCGGAAGGGGAAGGGCACCTTGCGCCAGATGTCGGAGGCGACGACGCCCGGCTGGAGGCTGTAGGTCGTCACGCCGCTGCCCTCGAGGCGGCGGGCGAGGGCGGTGGTGAAGGGCACTTTGGCGAGCTTGGAGAGGCCGGACTCGGGGTAGCCAGTCTTCGTGTGCGTCGTGCCCCGGAGGGTGTCCCAGTCCCACGCCTTGGGGATGTAGCGGGCCTTCGAGGCGACGTTGACGATGCGGGAGGGGGCGCTCTCCTTCGCCTTGTCCAGGAGGAGCTGGGTGAAAAGGAAGTGGCCCAGGTGGTTCACGCCGAAGGTCAGCTCGAAGCCCTGGGCGGTCTGCCCTCGCTGCCCCGCGAGGCCGGCGTTGTTGGCCAGGAGCTCGAGGCTCTGGCCGCGCCCCAGGAAGTCCTCCGCCGCGGCCTTCACTTTCGCCAGATCCGACAGCTTCAGGCTCAGGAAGCTCGCGGCGTCTTCGCCGTGCTGGCTCTTCAGCGAGGCCCGCACAGGCGCGGCCTTGCTCTCGGAGCGGCAGGCCAGGACGACGTGGTGGCCTTCGCCGCGAGGGCCTCCGCGGTGGTCCGGCCGATGCCGGTGTTGGCGCCGGTGACCAGGGCGACGGGGCGCTTCGAGTCGCGCACGGGCTTCCTCCGGGGTGGGGGGGTGGGGGGGGGCCGGCG
>CAZEHU010000269.1:0-5073 GCA_964511605.1 uncultured Myxococcales bacterium | reverse complement strand
CGCGGCGAAAAGAGAGCGGGCTTCCCCGGCGGCCGCTAGAAGGAGTATCGGGCCCGAGTCCACGCCAAGGTCCCGCCCGCCGCGGGATCGCCGAACTTCGTATAGTCCCGCCCCAGCTTGACGATGGCCCCGGCGCTCATCTCGAGGCCCTCGCCGAAGTTCCAGCCGAGCTGCGGGAAGAAGACCATCGAGAAGCCCTCCTTGGACCAGGGCGCGTGCGCCTCCGCCTCCCGAGCCCCTGCGTCCTCGTCCCACTCGCTCTCCTCGTAGCCGCCCACATCCCAGATGATGAAGAGGCGGAGGAGGCCCTGCTGGTCGGAGAAGCGCAGGTCGAGCCCCGCGACGAGGTAGTCGGCGAGGCGGGGCCGAGTGATGAAGTACGGGCAGCGCTCCGGCTCGACGATCTTCGGCGTCGCCTCGTCGCCGTCGTGGTCGAAGGGGATGGCGCACCGAGAGGTCTGGGCCAGGTCCGAGCGCACCCCGCTGTCCCGGACGACGGTAGAGCCGGGGCTCAGCCAGTCCCCCGCTCCGTACTCGTCCACCAGCCCGTGCACCCACTGGACGTTCGCGTACACGTACTCGCCGAGGGTGTAGTCCAGACCCAGGCTCCACTTCAGGAAGGGGGTGTCCTCGACGACGAGCTCCTCGGAGACGTCCGGCAGGTCATCGGAGAGCGCGAGCATCGACCCGTCGTTGACGATGCTCTGCTCCACCGCATCGGGCAGGAAGAGGGCCGCCTCGAGGCGCCAGCCCAGGGGCGCGGCCGAGCCGAACCAGTCCAGCTCGCCTGCGGTATTGAAGCCCACGATCCGAACCCGCGGGTAGCCCAGCGTCGCTTCGGTGTCGATGAGCTGCGTCACGCACTTGCTCTCATCGTCGGGATCACAGACGGGCTCGTCGAGCGGGGTGAGCGCCACATCCGTGCGCATGGGTACCGGCATGTCGGTGCGACCGTCGAACCAGCTCAGGGACACGTCCTGCTCGCCGAGCATCATCTCGAGCTTCAAGGCATACTGCATGCCGCTCAGGCTGGTCTCCGGGAGTCGGACCTGGGTCCCGGAGACGCGCTGCCCGAGGCCGAAGTGCCCGGCGAGGCCCGACTGGCTGGCGGTATCCAGCAGCACCTGCTCCTCGACGAAGGGCAGCCGCTCGGTGGCCGCGAGCCCGAGGAGCCCGGAGGCCGGGAGCTGGGCCGGCTGGAAGATCGGGATCAGCACCCCCGTGAGGGTGAAGGTATCGCTGAGCCCCCAGTCGGCCCGCACCATCATGTTGGCCTGCTGATCGCCGAAGAGCAGGGGATCCTCGAGGTCCTCGGCGTTCAGGTTGTTGGTGGGGTTGAACTGATCCCCCACCCCCCAGAGCACCTTCTGCTGGCCGATGCGGAGGTCGAGCCCCTCGGTGAAGACGTCCCACGCCTCGATGTAGAGCGCCTCGGTCTCGAGGTACATCGAGGAGGTGCGGCTGCGATCGGCCAGGTGCTCGAGGCCCTCGAGCCCCGCGGGCTGTCCGCGCCAGACGAAGTCCAGCTCCGCGATGCCGGCGAAGCGCTCGCCGAGGGCGTCGAGCTTCAGGGTCAGCGCCTGTTCATTGCGGACCAGGCCGACCGGGAGCACCAGCTCGGAGTGGTAGTCCCCCTGCCGCTTTTCCTCGACCCGGGCTCGCACATCGGTCTGGAGCGCGCCGCCCCAGCGCAGCTCCACCGCCCCGGCCGGCGCGGCGAGCAGGAGCAGGCATGCGGTGAGCGGTAGCGCGAGGCAAGCGGCTCTCATCTCAGTCTCCGTTCAGAAGCGAGGGGCGTGCCAGGTAGGCGGGGCGCCGGGCTAAGGCCGGCACAGCGAGGAAGGTGGCGAGGGCCGCGACCAGCATGGCGCTCGCCGTCAGGGAGCCCACATTCTGGAGGGGGCGCGAGTCGCCGAGCGTGAGGATGGCGAACCCGACGGAGACCGCCAGGGCATTGGTCCAGATGGCGGGGCCGCTGTGGAGCGCGGCCTCCCTCGAGGCGGACAGGAGCGCATCCTCGCCCTCCCTTCGGCCGCGAGCTCGCCAAGCGCTCATCAGGTGGACCGCATAGTCGACGCCCGCCCCGATCACGATGGAGGCCAGCATGCTGGTGCCCATGTCCAGGTGCACATCGGCGACGCCCATCACGCCGTAGATCACCAACAAGGTGAGGGTCATCGGGGCGGTGGCCAGCGCGCCGGCGGCCACGGAGCGGAAGAGCAGCACCATCAGCACGAAGACCAGAGCCAGGGCGAAGATCAGGCTCCTCACCTGGTTCCGGGTCACGCTCCGAGACAGCCCACGGTGGAGGACCGGGACCCCCGTGACCCGCACGGTGATCGGCGAAGGGGCGTCCGACGATTCGGCGCCAGCGGCCTCCTCGGAGCGAACGATGACGTCGGGCACCGAGCGATCCTGGATCGCCCGCGCCAGCTCCTCGACGAGCACCTCGCGGGCCCCGCCCTCGAGGCCGAGCGCGGTGGCCAGGGTCGCGGCCTGATCCGCGGAGCCGGCCTGGCGCCGAGCCTCCACCAGGGGCGTCTCGAGGCTCCAGGCCAGGTCCGCCACCAGCTCCTCGTCCTCCAGGATATCACCCGCCGTACCGACGGCCTCGAGCGCTCCCTTCACGGCCGCGAGCACGACGTCGGACTCTGGACCGTCCTCCCCGACGGGAGGCAGAGCGGCCGCAGCCCTGGCGAGCTCGCGGGCGACATCGACGCCGTCCTTGACAGGGGGCAGGTCCACCATCGCCTCCGCGCCGCGCAGGTACCGCGCCAGCGCCTCCTCCACCGCCGCCGAGGTGGAGCCGGCCGCGCCGAGCTCGCGGAGCGCGAGCTCGATACTCGAGGCCTCGAGGGCCACGTCATGGCTGTGGGCGGCCGCGAGGATGCGCGCCTCCACCACCGCCTCGATGGCCTCCGCGGCCCCCTCGGCTCCGGCCTCGACCCGTCGCGTAGAGCCAGCGGCCTCCTGGGCGATCCAGCCCTCGATGGTGTCGAGCGAGGCCTCGAGATCCGACGCATCCCGGGCGTCGAGGCGGATGTGGACCAGGGCCTCGGAGCGATCGGCGGAGACGAGCTGCGCGAGGGCAGGCTCACTCTCCAGGAAGGGCCAGAGCGTCCTCAGCTTGGCGCCCTCGTCGGGGATGCGCCGCTCGCCCTCCATCGCCTCGTTGCCGAGGGCCACCGCCTGCCCCAGGTGCACCACGCCGGTGACGTGCTCGAGGAGCGAGATGCCATCGGCCAGGCGCCGGAGCTCCCGGAGGACCGTCGGATCGCTCATATCGCCGCGGACATGGAGCTGGGCAAACTGGGATCCTCCGAAGCGCTCCGCCAAGAAGACATCCGCCCGATCGGGGTCGGAGCCCTCGGCGTAGAAGCTCGATGGATCCATGCGCGTATCCACCCGCGTGGTCCACCAGGCCCCCGCAACGGCCACGAGGAGGAGCCCTACGCCCAGCGGAAGCCGCTGGCGGCGGGCCGCCTCGCTCAGCGCTCCCAGGGGGCGGGCGAGCCGCGAGGTGGGGGTCGCCCGACCACGCAGCCCGCTAAGAGAGACCACGGCAGGGATGAACGTGAGCGAGAGGACGAGCGTGACCCCGATGCCCAGGGCCGTGACCAGCCCGAAGGTCCGGATGGGGCGCACATCCATGAGCATGAACGAGGCCAGGCCCACCATCGTCGTCCCGCCGGCGGCCAGCACGGTGGGACCGACGCTGCTGAGGGCCAGCACCATGTCCTCGCGCGCGTCCGGCTCGGCTCCACTGACACGGCGGGCCTCCGCGAGCGCATAGAAGCGCGTGAGCATGTGGATGCCGTAGGCGCTCCCCACCGCGAAGAGGATGACCGGCATGCCGCCCAACACGATGTTCAGGGGCTCGCCCATCACGCGCATGCCCGCGATAGCGACGACGATGCCCAGCCCGGTGGCCACGAGGGCGAGGGCGCTGCCGATGAGGTCCGCGAAGGCCAGGATCATCAGCAGCACGATGGCGCCCACCGCCCAGGGCGTCAGCCTTCGCATATCCGCCTGGGTGGTATCGAAGATGTAGGAGGCGATGAAGGGATTGCCTCCCCAGTACAGGGGCAGGGAACCGAAGCCAGCGCGGGCGACCCGCCGGATCTCGCCGGCCACGCGCCGGGGGTTCGCGCCGTGGGCCAGGGTCGCCAGGAGGACCGCAGCCGCACCATCCTCGCTGACGAGGCTGCCACGGAGGTGATCCCGGGCGAGCACCGCCTCCCGGAGCGCCCGCGACGCCTCCTCACCGTCCGGCAGGCGCGAGACCACGCGGCCGGTGACGATGCCCCCGGCCGGATCCGGGCGGAAGTCCTCCACGTTGGCCAGGCTGAGCACGTGGGCCACCCCCTCGAGGGCGTGCACCTCGCGGGTGACCTCCTGGAGGCGGCGGAGGTGATCGGGGGCGAAGACGTCCCCGGCGTCGATCCCGACGATGGCCACGTCCAGGCCACCGAAGCGCTCGTTGACCGCGCGGAAGGTGGCGACCTCCTCGGAGCGCTCGGGCAGGAACGCGAGGAGATCGTCGTCGTGCTCGACGCCGAGGGCCAGCGGCCCACTGACGGCCGCGAGCAGCGCGGTGCCAACGGTGATGGCCCACGCGACGGGCCGACGGGTGAGGGCGCGAGCGAGCCGCTCGGCGATCGATGCGCTCACGGGGGGCCCCTGTCCATGCGCCCGAGGTAGTCCTCGGCCTCGGCGAGCCAGCGGGCCTCGAGGCCGGCGGCCTTGCCTTCGGTCCATGCGCGCTCGAGCTCTGCGATCGCCTCCTCCTCCTCCCCCTCGTGGAAGAGCACCTGGCCGAGGAAGAGGCGGTTGAGCGGGCTCGGGTCGACGCGCATCGCCTTGCGCATGATCTCGACCGCCTCCTCGGTATCGCCCACCGAGGCCGGCCACTGAGGAGCCTGCGAGAGCACGCCGGCCAACAGTCGATAGGCCGCCGCGCCCCGCCAGCTCTCGTCCACCTCCGCGGACCTGCGGGCGGAGCGCACCACCTCCTCGAGGGGCGAGGTGTCCGCATCCGCCTGGGCCTCCCGCGCGCGGCAGAGCGCCACGAAG
>CAZEHU010000268.1:0-5077 GCA_964511605.1 uncultured Myxococcales bacterium | reverse complement strand
GTCCGGCTGGGCGTCCGCTGGGGGCTCCGGGCCGGGGCCGGCGTCCCCAGCGTCCGTCCCGCCCGAGGCCTCGTCAGCCTCCGGCTCCGGCTCTGCCCCGTCTGCGTCGCCTGGGCCCTCGCCTCCGTCCGGGTCGACGGCCGGCTCGCCCTCGGGCTCCCCGCCCTCGACGCACTTGCCCTCGACGCAGCTTCCTTCGTCGCACTCACCGAAGACGCAGTCCCCGCCGAGGGAACCGGCCGCCGGCCCGGAGTCGCCCCCCCCGCTCGCGCACGCGCCGAGCGTGAGCGCGAGGGCGAGCAGGCCGACGAGCGTCGGGGGTGCGGAGTTCCTCATGTTCGCAGCGTAGGCGCGTAGTCTTCGCAAGGTGGTACCTTCCCCGGGTCCGGTCCAGGTGGCGTAGAGTACCGGTCGTGGCCGCTCTCTTCGACCCCCGAATGCCAGAGCCCCCCCATCGGGAGGGGGAGGGGGCAACGCGCCGGCCGCTCCTCACGCTCGGAGCGGGGGTCCTCCTGGCG
The DNA here is from genome assembly GCA_964511605.1 of uncultured Myxococcales bacterium. Lineage (GTDB taxonomy): Bacteria > Myxococcota_A > UBA9042 > PHBI01 > JACKFB01 > CAZEHU01. The sequence continues at coordinate 4,559 of CAZEHU010000268.1, read as the reverse complement.
CTCGCCACGACCTGCCAGGCCACCAAGGTGGAGCCCTCGGCGGAGGGTCCGGCCCCGCTCTTCGTCGACATCAGCCAGGAGGCGGGCCTGGCGCTCCCCTTCGACGAGCCTGCGCCTTGCGGGCTCTGCTTCATCGACGGCGGCCTGGCGGTGGCGGACGTCGACGACGATGGCCTCCTCGACCTCTATGTCGTGCGCGGGCGGCCCAACGCGAACCACCTCTTCATACAGCAGGCGGATGGTACGTACACCGAGGAGGCAGCGGTCCGCGGGGTGGCCGACGACGAGCGCCTGGGCTCCGGCCCGGCCTTCGTGGATCTCGACGGCGACGGGGACCGGGATCTCATCGTGGGCGCCACCGAGCAGCCGGAGCACACCCTGGTCCTCCGCAACGAGGGAGGCGGCACCTACGTCCCCTGGGAGCCCCGGCCCCCCCTCGCCGACGAGCAGTGGATCACCGCCCTCGCCGCCGCAGACGTCGACGGGGACGAGGACCTCGACCTCTTCGTCACCCACCACGGCGACATCGACTTCCCGGGTGGGCTGCTGTGGATCGACCAGGGCGAGGGTTGGCACATCGACGGCACCTTCCCGGCGCAGCTCCAGCGGCCCTCGGGCGCCCTGGACATCAACGAGTCCTTCGCCCCGCGCTTCGCGGACATCGACGACGATGGGGATCCCGACCTCCTCGTGACCGTGGACTACGGGCAGACGCAGGTCTGGCGCAATGACGGCGCGGGCGCCTTCGGACACGTCTCCCAGCCGAGCATCGACGACGAGAACGGCATGGGCTCCGCTATCGGCGACTTCGACGGGGATCTCGACCTCGACTGGTTCGTCACCAGCATCCACACCCCGCCGGGGGTACCGGCGAAGCCCGGCGTGGGGCTCACGGGCAATCGGCTCTACCTGAACGACGGAAAGGGGGTCTTCGCGGATACGAGCGAGGCCGCCGGCGTGCGCGAGGGCGACTGGGGGTGGGGGGCCTGCGCCGGGGACTTCGATCGGGACGGCCACCTCGATCTCTTCCACGTCACCGGGATGCAGGCGCCGGTCGACTCGGACGACGCCCCCGATCCCTACTTCGCCCAGACCCCGGCTCGGCTCTTCCTGTCCAATGGAGACGGCACCTTCCGGGAGGCGGCCCACGTCGCCGGCATCGAGGAGCTGGCGATCGGAGGCGGGGTGGCCTGCGCCGACATGGATCGAGACGGCGACCTGGACATCGCCGTCGGGCACTGGAACGCCGCACCGAGCCTCTGGGACAACCGGCTCGACGAGGCCTCGGCCGCTCGTGGCTGGCTGGGCGTGCGCCTCGAGCAGCCGGGACCGAATCGCGAGGCCATCGGCGCCCACATCCTCCTGGAGGCCGGCGGGCGCACCCAGCTCCGGGACATCGCCCTCGGCTCGAACCACCTGGGCATGGACCCCGCCGAGGCCCTCTTCGGCCTCGGCGATGCCCACCAGGTCGACGCGCTCACGATCCGCTGGCCGGACGGTGAGGTCGACGTCTTCGAGGATCTCGAGGCCGATCGCTGGATGGTCATCGAGCGCTGAGGCGCTGTTGCGCATAGACGCCGCCTGCGCCGTAGGCCGCGCCCCTCCTCCCGGCCGCGCCCCCCTCCCGCGCGCCTACGCGACGTCCAGCGTCAGCTCCCCGCTCCGGACGCCCAGGGTGACGGTCGCCCCATCGGGCACCGCGCCGGCGACGATCCGACGGCCCAGAGGGGTCTGGACGTGGCGCTGCAGGTAGCGGTGCAGTGGCCGCGCCCCGAAGGCGGGGTCGTAGGCCGCGTTCGCCACGAAGGACAGCGCCTCCTCGCTCGCCACGAGCTGGACGTCCCGCTCCGCGAGGCGCTCGCGGGTCTGGTCGAGGGCGAGGTCGACGATCTGCTTGATCTCGTCGCGCGTCAGCGGCGTGAAGATCACGATGTCGTCGATGCGGTTCAGGAGCTCCGGGCGGAAGTGGCGGCGGAGCATGCCGCGCACCTCGTCCTGCACGGAATCGGGGATCGTGCCCTCCGGGGTCACGCCGTCGAGCAAGCGCTGGCTGCCGATATTCGAGGTCATGATGACCACGACGTTCTGGAACGAGACCCGCCGGCCGTGGCTATCGGTGAGGCGGCCGTCGTCGAGGAGCTGGAGGAGCACGTTGAAGACGTCCGGGTGGGCCTTTTCGACCTCGTCGAAGAGCAGCACCGCGTAGGGCCGGCGTCGGATCGCCTCGGTGAGCTGGCCGCCCTCGTCGAAGCCGATGTAGCCGGGGGGCGCCCCGATGAGGCGGCTGACGGCGTGCTTCTCCATGTACTCGCTCATGTCGATGCGGACCATGGCCTCCTCGTCGTCGAAGAGGGCCTCGGCGAGGGTGTGGGCCAGCTCGGTCTTGCCGACGCCCGTGGGGCCGAGGAAGAGGAAGGAGCCGATGGGGCGCGAGGGATCCCGGAGGCCCGCGCGGCTGCGCAACACGGCGTCGGCGACCGCCTCGACCGCCTCGTGTTGGCCGATGACCCGGCGATGGAGGATCTCCGGGAGCTGGAGCAGGCGCTCCCGCTCCCCGGACAGGAGCCTCGAGACGGGGATGCCGGTCCAGCGGCTGACCACGTCGCCGATCTCCTCCTCGGTGACCTCCTCGCGGAGGAGGGCCGAGGCGCCGCGCCGCTCGGCGAGTCGGGCCTCGGCTCCGGCGAGCTCGGTCTCCATGCCGGGGATGCGGCCGTATTGGAGCTGGCTCGCGGCCTCGAGGTCGCCGCGGCTCCGGGCGAGCTCGAGGTCGTGGCGTGCGCGGCCGATCTCCTCTTTCAGGGATCGTACCCGCTCGATGGCCGCCTTCTCCTCGTCATAGCGCCCGCGCAGGCTTCGCTCCTCCTCCTCGAGGTCGGCGAGCTCGGCCACGAGGTCTGCGAGGCGGGCGCGGGAGGCGTCGTCCTCCTCGCGCTTCAGGGACTCCTCCTCGATCTTGAGCTGGGTCACGCGCCGGGCGGTCGACTCGAGCTCCGGGGGCAGGGAGGTGATGGCCGTGTGGATGCTGGCGGCGGCCTCGTCGACGAGGTCGATCGCTTTGTCCGGCAGGTAGCGATCAGCGATGTAGCGATCGCTCAGGCGGGCAGCGGCCACGAGGGCGGCGTCGCGGATACGGACGCCGTGGTGGACCTCGAAGAGCTCCTTGACGCCGCGGAGGATCGAGATGGTGTCCTCGACCGTGGAGGGCTCTACCTTCACCGGCTGGAAGCGCCGCTCGAGGGCCTTGTCCTTCTCGATGTGCTTTCGATACTCGTCGAGGGTCGTGGCCCCTACGCAGTGGAGCTCACCGCGGGCGAGCATCGGCTTGAGCAGGTTGCCCGCGTCCATCGCCCCCTCGGCCTTGCCGGCCCCGACGATGGTATGGACCTCGTCGATGAAGAGCAGGATGCGTCCAGCGGAGGCCTGGACCTCCTTGAGCACCGCCTTGAGGCGCTCCTCGAACTCACCGCGGTACTTGGCGCCGGCGATGAGCGAGCCCATGTCGAGGGCGAAGAGGGTCTTGTCCTTCAGGCTCTCGGGCACATCTCCGCGAACGATGCGGTGGGCGAGCCCCTCGACGATGGCGGTCTTGCCGACGCCGGGCTCGCCGATCAGCACCGGGTTGTTCTTGGTGCGGCGGCTCAGGATGCGCACGACGCGGCGGATCTCCTCGTCGCGACCGATGACGGGGCTCAGCTTGCCGGCGCGGGCCTCCTCGCAGAGATCGCGGCCGTAGCGGACGAGGGCCTCGTAGGTGGCCTCGGGATCGGCGCTGGTGACGCGCTGGTTGCCGCGGATGGCGGTCATCGCCTCGAGCACGCGCCCGCGCTCGACGCCGAAGGCGCGAAGGAGCTCGCGGAGCTCGCCGCGGGCCTCCTCGAGCAGCCCCAAGAGGAGGTGCTCGACGCTGACGTACTCGTCCTCGAGCTCCTTGGCCTCGTCGCCCGCTCGGACGAGGGCCTTGGAGAGATCCTGTGTGATCGCGATCTGCCCGGGGGTGGCGCCGGGGCCGGACATCGAGGGTCGCTTGTCGAGGGCGCGCTCGAGGGCGGCGGCGATGGTCGGGGGCTCGGTGCCCATGCGGGAGAGCAGGCGGGGGATGAGGCCGTCCTGGTCACGGACGAGGGCGAGGAGGAGGTGCAGGCCATCGACCTGGCTGTGGCCTGCACGGACGCCGAGGGCCTGGGCCTCGGTGAGGGCCTCGCGGGAGCGGGTGGTGAAGCGGCTGGTATCCATCACGTCCTCCGGGAATTGGGGCGGGGTGGGCTCGAGGCCGACTGCTTGGTTGCGACCCTTCTGTCGCGTGCTGTAGACACACCGGCTCCGGGGCCCCCCAGCGGGAGGTCCTGGCAGCCCGTCCACGACCCAAACGAAGCACCGGCGAGCGGATCGTCAAGGCACCCCTCGAGCAAGCGATGGCAGGACCGCGCCCCGAACCCCCACCGGCCGAGCAGCCCAAGGCCTCCGAGCAGGCCGAGGCTCTCGAGGTAGAGCTGATCGGACCCGAGGTGGAGGTGGGGGGCGCCGCGGCGGAGGACATGGGCCCCGAGATGGGGGCC
>CAZEHU010000267.1:0-5084 GCA_964511605.1 uncultured Myxococcales bacterium | reverse complement strand
GTCGGTGCGCGGGCCGAGGAATCCCTCGTCCACCTCGCCGTCGCAGTCGTCGTCGATGCCGTTGCAGCTATCGTCGGGGATATCGGAGCGGCCGGGCTCGCAGCTATCGATGACGCTGCCGCCCTCGCAGAGGGTCATGCCCTGGCCGCCGCAGGCGCCGCTGCCGCAGGAGGTGGGCTCGCTCGTGAAGTCCTCGTCCACCTGGCCATTGCAGTCATCGTCGAGGCCGTTGCAGGCGTCGTGGTCGCTCGCCGGCAGGCCCGCCACGCAGCTATCCTGGATGGACCCGTCGACGCAGGTCGCCTCGCCGTAGGCCGCGCAGACGCCCTGGCCGCAGGAGGTGTCCTTGGGCACGAAGTCCTCGTCCACCAGGCCATCGCAGTCGTTGTCGACCCCGTCGCAGAGGTCGACGGCGCCGGGGAAGGTCGTCGGGTCCGAGTCGTCGCAGTCGCCCTCGCAGCCTGTGAAGCCGTCCTGATCCGCGTCCATGCAGACCTCCACCGCGGAGGCCGGCGTATTGGGCATGAAGTCCTCGCCGATGCCATCGTCGCCGAAGGAGCCCATGAACGCTTGGACCGAGAAGCTGGAGACCTTGCCGTCGAAGCCGGGCAGCTCGGAGAAGGCGGCGATGGTGAACTCGAGGTCGGGGGCGAGGAAGTCCGGGTTCGGCCCCACGACACCCTGATGCCCGGCGAGGGGCGCGCCGAAAGCGAGGGCCGGCGCGTAGGGAGAGCCCTGAAAGGCGGCGACGCTGTACTCGTCGATGCCCACCTGGGCGCTGATCCCGGCGATGACGTCGTACAATCCGTCTTGATCCGTATCGACCATCACCGCGACACCCTCGGCGCCGCCGAGGTTCGGGGTATCCGAGCCGCCATTGCCCACGACCCAGTCGCTGGAGACGCCCCCATCCCCATCGCCGTCGGCGTCCCCGCCGATGCCGAAGGTGTTGAGCGCGATCGTCAGGACGTCGGCGCCCACATCGTAGTGGAGGCGGAGATCCTTCATGTCCCAGCCGCTGATGGTGCCCGCGGGCGCCTGGATCGGCACCCCGACATCGGGGGTGCCGTCGCCATCGAGGATGACGACGACGCCCTCGAGGCTCTCGGGCAGATCCGCCTCGGCATCGCCGCTGAGGCCCAGCGCGCTCGATGGGCCCGCCGCCCCGATGACCAGCGCCGCGCTGAGGCCGACAAGCCGGAGACCCTTGGTCCAGACGATCATGAAATGTGCTCCCGTCTGAGGACAATCATCGGTGTGGCCACAGGTACGGTGCACGTCGGAGGCCTCTCGCGCGCGAAACCGCTGCCTGCGCGATCGGATCTCGGATCGGCCGCGGGGTGCCTTGAGCCCCGCGGTCATCTCCGGCTGGTGGATTGTAACCGCGGGCCGGTCGGTCCCCTCAGGGGGACTCGACAGGCGTCTCCGGGACGTAGATCGCCGCGCTCCAGGGGCCGAGCTCGAAGGGGAGGCTGGAGCCCTGAACGGCCTGGCTGGGGGCGCCTCCGAGGGCGTCGACCAGGACGGAGCCGTCGGACAGGCCCACGGGGGCCACGCCGAGGTCGCCCGAGCGGGTCTCGTCGCTGAGGTTCAGGAGGACGACCGCGCGGTCGTCCTCGTGCACGCGACCATAAGCGAGCAGACCCCACTCGGCCCACAGAGGCTCGGTCCACGCGCCCTTGCGCAGCGCGGGATGCGCGGCCCGGGCCTGGCCCAGGGTCTGGAGGAAAGCGAGGGTTCCCTGCTCGAGCTCCGAGAGCTCCGCGCCGAAGCGCATCATGCGGCGGTTGTCTGGATCGCCGCCCCCCGGAAGGCCGATCTCGTCGCCGTAGTAGACCAGCGGCAAGCCCGGCACCGTGTAGACGTAGGTGAAAGCGAGCTGGAGCTTGCGGTAGGGGGTCTCTTCCCAGGGTTGGCCGGGCGGATCATTCCAGCCCTGCACGACGTTGCTGGTCACGTCCCAGACCCCGCAGCCGATGTCCCCGGAGGCGTGGCTGATGAAGCGCGCCACGTCGTGGTTGCCGAGGAAGGTGCTCATCATGGCGTCCTCGCTATAGACCGCCTTGGCCGAGCGCACCGAGGCGTCCATCTCGTCGAGCCCCACCTCACCGCGGGCGAAGGCCCGGATGATCTCCCGATTCGAGGGGAAGTCGAACTGGCCGTGGATGCGCCCGGGGCCGACGAAGCTGTCGATGAGCCACGGATCCCCGGTGAAGGTCTCCCCGACCACGTAGAAGTCCACGCCCGTATGCTCCAGCTCCGCGCCGGTGCGCTGGCGGAGGGCCTCGACGAAGCTCATCTCCACGTGCTTGACAGCGTCGAGGCGGAAGCCGTCGGCGCCGCTCTCGATCACCCAGTCTACGGCGTGATCCAGCATCGCCTCCCGGACCGCCGGGTCGTTGTAGTTCAGGTCGGGCAGGTAGCCGACGAACCAGCACGTCGTGGGCTTGTTGTCCCAGCCGACGTCCTGACAGATCTCTGCCGGCTGGTTGAAGTAGCCGTCGTTCGCATGCTCCGCGTACAGCGGCGAGTCCTCGTGGACGTGGTTCGCCGTGAAGTCCAGCAGGACGCGGATCCCGCGCGCGTGGGCGGCGTCCACCAGCTCCTGGAGCTCCTCCTTGGTGCCGGAGCGCTCCTCCACCTCGTCGAGGTTCGTGGGCCAGTAGCCGTGGTAGGCGGCGAAGCGCATCGGGGAGAGCTGCACGTTCGCGGGATCGAGTCCGCAGCCAGGCTGATCGGGGCGCGCGCCCTCCTCGAAGCCATCGAGGTTATCGATGGGCCAGCTCAGCCAGAGGGCCCCCACGCCGAGGTCGTCGAAGTAGCCCTCCTCGATGCGATCGAGGATCCCGCGAAAGTCGCCGCCCTGGTAGTTGGTCCGCCAGTCCACGTCCGGCAGGGGGTCGTCGTTGGACGGCTCACCGTTCGAGAAGCGGTCGGTCATCGTGAAGTAGATCACCGCATCCCTCCAGTCCGTCGAGACGCCGGAGTAGACCTTGAGGAGCAGGGTCTCGCCGCTATGCTCCACCCGCACGTCGTGGATGCCCTGCGGGAGGCCGTCGAGCTCCACCTTCACCTGGCCGCCCGCCGCCGCCATGAGGCTGCCCTCGGGCGCCGGCTGGTGATCGACGGTGAGCACCAGGGACTCCGGGGACAGGGCCGAGCCATCGCCGGAGGCCAGGAGGGCATCGAAGGTCGCCGTCTGGGGCTCGTGGGTCACGTCCACGACGAGCAGGCCCCCGCACTCCGGGACGATGAGCAGGCTGTTGAAGCCCCCATAGCCGTCGTCGACCCCCTCGGGGTTGCTGGGATCGCTGAGCCAGGTGCCGTCCACGACGAACTTGTAGGCCCAGGTTCCCGGATCGAGGGCCACGACGACCTCGAATATACCGTCGCCGTCTTCGTCGCTGAGCACGGTCCCGGTCGCCGGATCGTCGCTCCAGCCGTTGAAGTCGCCGGCCACGAGGACGAGCGAGGCGTCGGGTCCCGCGTCGTACGACAGGGCCACCTCGCCGCACGAGAGCTCCTCGGTTGGCTCTTCCGGCTCCTCGATGGGCTCCTCTGGATCCTCGACGGGCTCCTCTGGATCCTCGACGGGGTCCTCTGGATCTTCGGCGGGGTCCTCTGGATCCTCGGTGGGCTCTTCTGGATCCTCGGTGGGCTCCTCGGTGCCGGGATCCGTGGGCTCCTCGGCGCCGGGATCGACGGGCTCTTCGGTGCCAGGCTCGGTCGGCTCCTCGGTGCCCGGCCCCTCCTCGACCGGAGGCGTCGTTCGAGGCCTCGAGCCCTCCTCCGCCGCGGTGCCGTCGCCGGGGGCGCGCGGGGCCCCTCCCGCGGAGGCACCGCCCTCGCCTGGACCGGCGGAGGCGAAGGGAGAGCCGGAGGCGCCGGAGTCGACGGCCTGGGGATCCGCGCTGCACGCCACCAGCAAGAGGGCAGCGAGCCACGCGCGCGTTATCGTGATGTGGAGGGCCATGCCTCGGTCCGTAACTCATAACTGAGTTACGTTCAAGGGAGAGGTCCGATCCGGGGCCTGGGGGGCCCTCAGCCGCGCCCCAGCGAGCGCTCCACCAGCTCCTCGATGGGGGCCAGTTGGGCGGTCAGGCGGGCTACCGCGGGTCCCACATCGGTGCCGGTGCGCTCGCCGAGCAGCGTGACGTCGAGCACCAGGTTGTTGACGGCCATCTCCACGAGGGCGGGATCCTCTGTGATCACCGCGCGGCTGCGCTCCGACCGATCGGCCGCGCCGACGAGCAGCCGCTCGTGATCCGCCACCAGCAGGATCCGATGCCGCCAGTGGGGCTCCAGCTCCGCCTCCGCGATCCCATAGCAGAAGGCCTCGCCGAGGCCGGTGGGCAAGGTGTTGAAGGAGAAGAGGATGACGTCGACTCCTCGATCGCGCGCGGCGCCGAGGGCCCCCGCGAGCGCCGCGCCCTCCCGGGCCCAGAGGGAGACGTGCACGCTCCGCTCGGCGCTCCGGATCAGCGCGGTCGCCTGGTCCACCATCGCCGCGTAGCCTTGCACGCTCCAGGTCGCTGGCTCGTCCACACTCCCGCCGAGGCGCTCGAGCCCCTCCCGCAGGCGGCCGAGGTCCCGCTCGAAGCGGAGGGAGAGGCTCTCGAGGAGGCGCTCGGGGGGCAGGGGCACGTAGCGGGCGGGCTTCTGGGCCACCTCGTTGACGATCCCGGCGGCGGCGAGCCCTCGGAGGACGCCGTAGATGGCCGAGCGCGGTACGCCGGAGCGAGCGGCGAGCTCGTAGCCTGTGGCGGGATGGGTGTCGAGGAGGGCGGCGTACGCGCGGGCATCGCTGGAGGTGAAGCCGAGGCGGCGCATGCCCTCGATGATGCCCGTGATCGCGTCGTCCCCAGCCGCCATGGGCGCCACCATACCGGACCCTCGGCTCCCCGCCACCGAGGGCCCGGTGCGCCCAATCGTCACCCTGCGATTGAATCCAGAGGCGTTCTGCCGGATCCTCCCCCTCATCGTGCGCGTACATCGAACCCGGATCGCTCGGAGCGCCTGCGTCGTCGCGCTCGCGGCGATGGCGGGGGCGTGTGCCGGTGGGGACACCGAGGGCGGGGTCTCCT
>CAZEHU010000266.1:0-5093 GCA_964511605.1 uncultured Myxococcales bacterium | reverse complement strand
CTCGAGGCGCGCATCACCCCACGGACACGGGCGCTCTACGTCAATGTCCCCCACAACCCGACCGGGCGGATCCTCGACGAGGCCGAGCTCGGGGCCCTCGAGAGGGTCGCGGAGCGTCACGGGCTCTGGGTGCTCTCCGACGAGGTCTACGAGGACATCTGGTTTTGCGATGAGGCGCCCGTGCCCCTCTGGACCCGTCCCGCCCTGCGCCCCCGCACCGTGGCCGTCCATAGCCTCTCGAAGGCGTACGGCCTGGCCGGCGCCCGCGTCGGTTATGTGCACGGTCCGCCGGAGGCCATGCACGCCATCCGCGCCGTCCAGACCTTCCAGGCCTACTGCGCCGCCCGCCCCATGCAGCTCGCGGCCGCACGCGCGCTCGACCAAGGGGAGGCCTGGCTGAGCGAGACGCGGGCCTCCTACCGGGCCGCCGCGTCCCGGACCGCGGAGGTGCTCGGCCAGCCGATGCCGGCCGGGGGCACCTTCCTCTTCCTCGACGCTCGCCCCTGGCTCGGGGGCGGCGAGGACGCGCTGCCGCTCCTCGAGCGTTGCCTCGACGCCGGGGTCGTGCTCACCCCCGGCGCGGCCTCGGGCGAGGGCTACGCCCCCTGGGTCCGGGTCTGCTTCACGACGATCCCCCCTGACGAGCTCGACGTGGCCTTGGGCCGCCTCGCCGACGTCCTCGGACATCCCGGAGGTCCCCGATGATCCGCCTTGCCCTCCCCTCTCGCTCCGCCACCGCTGCAGCCCTCGGCACGGTGCTCCTTCTCCTCCCCGCGGGCGCCTCCGCGAAGCCCCACTCGGTCGAGGCCCGCGACGCCCCCTGGCAACAGGTGCCCACCAAGGACCTCAGCGGCCCGTCGAAGGCCACCTTCGAGGGCTCGGAGACCTGGGGCGCGCCGTGCTACTTCGAGGAGCAGGCCTTCCACGACTCCACGGTCTTCGCGGCCCTGATCCGCCGCGTGCGGGGCGAGCGCACCTACTTCATCGGGGGCGTGGACACGGCGGTCGCGCCCCTGGACCTCGGGCCCCTGTCGGCGGACGGCAAAGGAGCGGTCATCGACCCCCGCAAGGGCGAGGCGATGTCCTGTCTGCGTCGCCCGGGCTCGCTGCGCTTCGGCGGGGTGGTGCTCCCCTACAAGCTCGACGGCAAGGGGCCGACCCTCTACGCCCTCGTGCGGGTCGAGCTCGACGGCAAGCGAGCGCCCACCGCGGTGGTCGTCGCTAAAGAGAGGACCCGAAAGGCTGTCCTGACCTACGCGCAGGAGATCCTTCCGGCCTTCGATCAGCGCACACCCGCAGGCTGGAAGGGCTTCCTGGTGGAGGGGCGCAAGGACTTCTGCTTGCGCGAGGGGTGTGGGCGCTGACGCGGCCATCAAGCTGATGGTGCGCCGGGAGGATCGTGGAGGTCGGTCGGCCGCGCGGGCCAGAGGGTAGCGAGCGCCCAGGTGAGACCGACGCAGCTCGAGAAGACCACGGCGATCCCGATGACCGCCGTCCAGCCGATGGTCGTCAGCCCCTCATTGGTCACCACCGTGAGGCCGAGGAAGCCCGCGGCCGTGGTCGCAGAGCTGATGGCAGCCGCGCCGCCGGTGGTCCTCACGGCCAGCGCGAGGTTGCCTCGCTCCTCCTCGATGCGGTGGACGAGGTGGATCGAGGTGTCGACCCCGATGCCGACGATGGTGGGCAGCACCACCACGTTGAAGAGGTTCAGGGTGATCTCGAAGACCACCAGCGCGCCGAGGAAGATCACGAAGCCGCTCAAGAGCGGGACCAGCGCCAGGCTCGCGGTCCTCAGCCGCCGCATATCGCCGATGACGAGGAGGATGGTCACGAGGAGCGCGACGCCCACCGCCAGGGGCCCCTCCTTGCGCAGGGTGTCGAAGGCGTCGCCCGTGATGAAGTAGGGAGCGGTGGCCTTGTGCACCGTCCCGTCGAGCTCGAGGCTGCCGATCTCTTCCTGGATCGCGAGGACCACCCGGGCGTCGGCTTTGCGCCCGCGGGCGTAGAGCAGCACGTAGCGGCCGAGGTTGCCCTCGGTATCCGTGAACTTCTCCTTCACCCACGCCGGCAGGTCGTCGACGCCCATGGGCGCCGGCTCGAGGAACTCCCGCAGGCGGTCGGCGTCCTCCTTGTCCTGCCCCTCGAGCAGGCCGTACTTCTGGTCGACGCGACGCTTCATCTCCCGGACGATCGGCAGCTTGGCTTGCTGCTCGTCGGGCACGAAGGTCCAGATCGAGGCCACGTCGGTCAGCAGCGAGTCCTCGGTGATGAGGGCCTCGTAGGCCTGGTGCACCGCCTTCGCCTCTTCGGCGGTCGCCGTGATGACGAGGGCCGGGCTGGCGGTCCGCGTCTCGGCCTCCTTGCGATACTTCTTCTTGAGGTCCGAGCTCTTGCGGGTCGTCTTCGCCCGGAGCACGCCCATATCGGTCTCGAAAGCCAGGGAGGGGAGCTGCGTGGCGGCGCCTGCGAGCGCGAGCGCGAAGACGAGCACCAGGGCCCAGGCACCACGTCGCTGCGAGGGCGAGGGGGGGAGCAGCAGGGGCGCCGCGCCATCCTCCGGTGGCTCGACCCCCTCGGGCCGGCGGATCGCCCAGAGCCGATCGAGGCTCACCGAGAGGCTCGGCAGCACCACGTAGACCGCCAGGAGGCAGAGCAGCACACCGGCCGCGGCGATAGCGCCGAACTGGCTGAAGCCCCGGAACTCGAAGGCCATCAGGGCCGCGAAGGTGGACATGGTCGTGAGCGCCGCCGCCAGCATGGCCCGGCCGAGGCGCGAGAGCGCTCGCGGCAGCGCGCGCGGCAGGGGATGGCCTGCGCGGAGCTCCTCGTCACCGCGGCTCGCGGCGTGCACAGCGAAGTCGATACCCAGCCCGAGCAGGATCGCGAAGATGAACGCGGTGATCACGTTCAGGTAGCCGATGGCCAGCCGGGCGAAGGCCAGGGTCCAGGCGATACCGCAGAGCAGGGGGAGGAGCACCACGGCGATGGCGCGGAGGCGACGGAACCAGACCACCAGGATGAGGAAGATCAGGCCGAGGCTCAGCCCCGTGGCTTTCGACAGATCCGCGCGGATCTGGTCGAGGGCCCGGGAGAGCTGCGAGTAGTCCCCCTCCACCACCACCTCGAGGCCCGGGTGGGCCTCGAGCACGCGGGCGATGTCCGCCTCGAGGCGTCCCATCAGCTCGGCGGAGCGTTCGGTATCCGCGGGCTTGAAGGTCGGGTAGGCCTTCACGGCGAGCACCTGTCCATCGGGGCTCTCGAAGTACTCGCTGAGATCCCCACCGCCGTAGCGCTCGCGGATCTCCGCTTCGGTGGGAAGGGAGCTCTTGTCCTCCTCCTCGTCGTTCACGCTTCCGGCTTCCTCCTCCTCGTCGTCGTCGAGGCCGAAGTCGTCGTCGAGGGCCATCTCCTTGGCGACCGCATCTTGGATGACGGCGAGGACCTCCTCGTGCATCTCCTTCAGATCCTCGAGGGGCAGGTAGAGGAGCGCGTTGTCCCGGAACGCGGAGACCTCACGCCGCAGCTCGACGGTGTCGATGAGCTCGCTATAGCCCTCGAGCGCCGCGGCGATCGCCGTGGCGGCCTCGAGGTTCTCCTCTCTCGTGGGCCCTCCGACGAGGACCTGCAGCTCGCTCTTGGTGCCGAGGATCTCGCGGGCCTCGCGTGCGCGGATGACGTTCTCGCTCGACTCCGGGAAGAGATCCTCCATGTCGGTGCGGATCGGCAGCCCGCTGCCCCAGGCGCCGGCCGCCCCGCTCGCGGCGAGGAGGAGGAAGAGCGAGATCCAGGGCCGCGCCACGATGGCCGCGACGAGGCGCTCGACGGCCCGCGAGAAGGGAGTGGGGGCGCTGGACATCGGCTCAGGCCGAGGCCCGGCGGCGCGCGTGGGCGAGGCGCTCGTAGGTCTCGAAGAGGAGCTCGAAGTGATCGCCCATGGTGCCGATGTGGGCTTCGGCCGCCTTCAGGCAGGCTGCCCGGAGCGCGTCGCGATCTCGGTCGAGCATGCGCCCGATCGCCTCGGCACAAGCTGCGACGTCGCCCGCGGGATAGGTCTCGGCATGCTCCGGGGCCGCGAGGTCGGCCGCCCCTCCGAGGTCGGGCACGATCACCGGCAGACCGCTCGAGATCGCCTCGGCCACCACGAGGCCGTAGGTCTCCGCGGCCGAGCCGTGGAGCATGGCGTCCGCGGAGGCGAGGCAGGCGGCGAGCTCCTCCCGGTCGCGGGTGTAGCCGGCCACGTGGACCCCCTGGCAGCGGCGGGCATGGCGATCGACGAGCGGGCGCGTGGGCCCGTCGCCGAAGAGCACGAGGCCGAGGGGGCGCTCGGCGTAGACGCGCTCGTGGGCCTCGAGGAGGGTGCCGAGGCGCTTCTCTGGATGGTGGCGGCTGACGGTGACCAGGAGAGGCGCTTCCGGCGGCAGGCCACAGAGGGCCAACAGGCGCGTCCGCACGGAGATGTGGGCTCGCTCTGGGCCGAAGGCCTGCTTGTCGATGCCGAAGGGCACGGCGATGGGCTGGTGGAGGCCGAAGCGACCCAGCTTGGCGGCCAGCCAGTGGCCGCTGACGACGGTCGCGTCGAAGCGGGAGGCGAGGCGCCGGAGGTAGGACCAGTACCAGCCGAACATGCGATCGACCCGATCGGTGCCGAGGCGGCCGCCGAGGAAGGTCTGGGGAAAGACCGCCACGGGATCCTGGTGGAAGATGAAGGTCTTGGCAGCCGATCCCTTCCAGCGCGCCGCGAACCAGCCGCCGGTCCACGGCGAAGAGCCCTCCACGACGTCCGGCTGCTCCTCGTCGAGGATGCGGTGTACCGCGGCTTCGTTCCAGAGGATGTAGTAGCGCGGATCGGGGGGCAGGGGCGGTCCCTTGACCCACACGATGCGACCGCCGAGGTGCTCCTCCACCTTATCCTCCGGGCCGGGCGCGACGATCACGATCTCGTGGCCATGGCGGGCGCCGTGCTGGAGCTTCTGGTGGATGTAGGTCTTCACCCCGCCGCCCTCGAGGGCGTAGAACTCGGCGACGTCGATGATCTTCACGGGATGACCTCCGGCCCGGAGGCTCAACCTCCGGGATGACCTCCGGCCCGGAGG
>CAZEHU010000265.1:0-5108 GCA_964511605.1 uncultured Myxococcales bacterium | reverse complement strand
ACTACGACCACGTGATGGACGTGCCCTACATCGCGGCGAAGACCGGGGCGCGGGTCTATGGATCCCGCTCGGCGGCCAACCTGCTCGCGGCCAGCGGCCTGCCCGAGGAGCAGATCGTCGAGTGCAGCGGCCGGGAGGTGGTGGAGGTGGGTCCCTTCACCGTGACGATGGTCCCCTCCGATCACAGCCCCTTCGGCCTCGGCCGCAAGGTGCCCTTCGATGGCGACATCCCCATCTCCTGCGAGCTGCCGACCCGGGTCACGCGCTATCGCTGCGGGCAGTGCTTCGGCCTGCACATCGCGGTGGCCGGCCGGAGCTTCTACCACCTCGGCTCCGCCCAGCTCCGCGAGGACGAGATCCGCGCGCTCCCGTCCCGCGAGCCCGACGCCCTCTTCGTCTGCATCGCGGCCCGCCACTACACCGAGCGCTTCCTCGGCCGCCTGCTGCCGGCCCTCGAGCCCAAGCTGATCGTGCCCACCCACTACGATAGCTTCTTCCGGCCCCTCGGGGAGCCCATGAGGATGCTGCCCATGACCCGCTTCGAGGCCTTCCTCGACGAGGCACGGGCGGTGGATCCCCAGGCTCGCTTCGGGACCCTGGAGCCGCTCGGCCAGACGACCTTTTGAGAGGCCCGAGCGGCTCTCCTGATGCCGAGATCGCCCTTGGCGCCGCCAGCGTCTCCGCGGCTCCGTGGGCCCCCGACTCTCAGGGCCGAAGGCCGACCCGGGTCTCGAGCCCCAGGGGCGCGGTCCCGAGCTCGAGGATGTTGGTATCCGCGCCCACCAGCACGCCGCCGAGGGTCTCGAAGATGCGCTCGGCGTACCAGGTGTGGCCCTTGCTGTTCATGTGCAGGGGATCGGCCATCATGGAGTTCACGTCGACGTCGGGGCTCCGGGAGGCCTCGAAGAGATCGACCAGGACGATGTTGCGCTCCGCGGGGATCGAGGCGCGCACGTCGATGAGCATCTCGGTGACCGTCGTCGGGCCGAGGAGCTGGGTGACCAGGCTCCACATGGTCTGGGAGGTGGCCAGGCCATAGTCGATATAGAGGAGGTACGCGATGTCGATGTCCGGGTTCACCGCGTGCACGGCATCGGCGATGGCCAGCACGTTGTCCAGGGCCTCCATCGCTTTGGCGATGGCCCCGGCCTTGGCGGCCTCGATGTCGTCGGGGATGCCGATGGACTGGGCGTAGGCCATGAGATCGTTGCCGCCCAGGGAGGCGACGAGGAGGTCGGTCTCCGCGAGGTAAGGCGCGATGTTGGTGTCGAAGTAGCTCGTGCCCGGCAGCCACTGGGGGCTCGTCGAGCCGCCGATGGCCTTGTTCGTGCTCACCACCGGGATCACGGGCGAGAGCAGCGCCTGGAGCCGCGTCGGGAAGGTGATCGCGTCCCCCTGCACCGGGATGCTGTCGCCGATGGTGAGGATCTGGACCGGATCGTCCTCGCTCGCCTCCAAGGCGGCGCGGTGGAAGTTCGTGGGGCAGTTCCGGCTGGCGCAGCGGCTGCCCTCCGCCAGCTTCGGGATCGCCAGGTACACGCCGTCGCTGAGGTCCCCCACTGCCCACTGCCCCCCATCGCAGGTCATGCGGTCGCCGCCGTCCACCCCGACCAGCTCCACGCTCACGCCATCGACCGCCTCGTCGGCGCCGTCCTCGAATGCGCTGTGGAAGAGGGACTCGTCGGTGCCATCGCTGTCGACGTAGACCCGGCCCACGACCGCGGTGCCGCTGGCGGCCTCGCTCAGATCGCAGGCTTGCGGCTCGTCGACCGTGCCTCCGCCCTCGGTTTCGGTGCCTCCGCCCTCGGTGTCGGTGCCGCCCTCCGCTGTGCCGGTGCCGCCCTCACCGCCGGCTCCGGCACCTCGGGCACCAAGGTTCGCAGGTGTCGTGGCGGAGCCGGCTTCATCGCAGGCCGGCAGCGCGAGGGCGAGGAGAACGGCCGCCGAGAGGGTGATGAGGCGCACGGGGGGGCTCCGGGTCCGAGGAGGCGATGCAGAGTGGATCGGGGCCCGCCAGGGATCAAGGCGGCGGATGGAGCGTGTCCTGAACCACGGGCGCCCCCGCCGCTCCGAGGGCGCGGAGCACCTCCCTTGCTCAGAATGCGCCGACCAGTCCCGCGTGCACGCCCACCTCGTCCTCGAAGTCGCTGAAGTCGTAGAGCTCCCCGGAGAGCTTGATGCGATAGCTGCGCTCGAGGAGGACATTGATCCCGCCGGTATAGCGCAGCACGGCCGATGTGGAGCGCAGCAAGCTCTGGGCTGGCAGGTTGCCCATTCGGCGCATGCCATCGGCCCGCAGCACCAGCTCGAGGTGCTCGGTCATCGGCGCGTCCAGGGAGACGTAGAAGCCGTCCTTGAGGGAGAAGGGGTCGAACTCCCCCGTGGCCCCGGGGCCGTACTTGAAGCGCTCCTCGGGAGCGGCCGATAGGTGCATCTCTGTCCGGCGGAGCAGGTACTCGGCCCGCAGCGTCCAGTCCGAGTGCTTGAGCACCGCGTCGGCCCCGACGATGAAGTACTCCAGCTCGTGGCCGGGATCGTAGTGGCCCCACATCCCGGAGCCGCCGAGGCGCATGCTGGTCTCCTCCCCGAGGCGCCACGCCAGGACCATGCGGCCGCCCACCGAGGGCCGGGAGTTGTTGTCCACGTAGTACAGGTCGCCGGAGCGGGACTGGATGAAGTCCACGTCGAAGGCATCCGAGGTGCCCTTGAGCCCGCCGATCACGTAGCTCGCCCAGTCCAGATCGACGTCCTCGCCGAGCAAGAAGGTGCCGCCCACCTCGAGCCCGTTGTCGACGTAGGGCGCGGGCAGGATGCTCATATTCCACTCGCGCAGCCGCATCATGCGGCCCATATCGTAAGGCAGGGGCTTGTCGGAGGTGCGGTGGTTGGCGGGATCGTGGCGCGCCGGGAAGTCGCCGAAGCTGGGCGTGAAGCGCCCGACCCGCACCCCCAGCGCGTCCCACGGTCGGACGTCGACGTAGGCCATGCCCATCTCGAAGCCGTGGCAGCCGTAGCAGGCCTTGACGCTGGCGCCGATCTCGTCGGTCACGTCCGCGGCGACCTTCAGGCTGAGCTCGGTAGTGAAGCCATCGAAGGTGACACCCCGGGCGACGTCCTGGGTCGGCACGGCCAGATAGTCGAGCTGCGCGGAGCCCGCGAAGTTTCGATCGACTCCCTGGGCCACGGCCGCGAGCAAGCCCACCGCCACCAGGGCCCCTACCACTACCCCGAGCATGCGCACCCGGGACAAGCCCCGGTCCGCGCGCTCCTGCTCCGTCCGGGGATCAATTCTCAAGGGCGCCCTCCGCGATCCAATCGCTCAGCCGCCCGATCTCCATCGAGGTCAAGAAGGGCGGGGCGTTGCGCGGCATACGGTTCCCGAAGGGGGGACCCGGCTTCACCTTCTGCACCACGACGGAGTCGCATGGATTGCCGGGCTGGACCACGTCGTTGCCGCTCGCCACCCCGCCCGCTCGCAGGCCTCCGTAGGTGCTGAGATCGAGGCCCCCGATCTCGATGCCGATGGGACTCTGGCTCTCCGGGTGGTGGCACTCGAAGCAGCCGGTCACCGGCTTCGAGAAGATGCCCTCGAGGATGTCCGCCTGGAAGCTGACGTCCACCGAGGGGTCGCTGTCGGCGTTTGAGCAGATCTCCTGGATCGGCGCCCCCACGTCGGGCTCGAGGTCGCAGGCCCCGAGGAGGAAGATCACCGACACCAACAGGGCGGGCGATCCGCGCCGCACGTCCAGGCTCAAGGCCCTCCCTCCTCTCCCTGGATCGGACAGTTCACCAACATGCCCATGCTCGAATACGCCACGATGTGATCCGCCCGGGCGACGCCCTGTGCGTCGAAGAGATCCTCGACGCTCGTATAGTCCGCCACGGTCTCGTCGCCGCTCGTATCGATCGAGGCATAGGCCGGCGGCACCACCACCTCCACCGCGCTCCAGAGCGGCGTGTAGCCCTCGCCGAGGCCCACCTCGAAGATCTGGTTCGAGTCGTTCGCGTCTCCATCTCCGGTCATGTCGACGCCGCGATGGGGCTCGCTGAGGAGCTCGCCGCCCTCGCGCCGGAGGAGGTAGACGTCCTCGATGGGCATCGTGAGATCCTCGGGATCGGGGAGCGGCTCGAGGCCGCCGAAGGTGAAGTACGTGCCCTCCTGCCCCCGGTAGTAGTAGTGGCTCGGTGCCATCGGCTCCTCTCCGCCGCCGACCATCAAACGGACGTCCGGGTGCACCACCGGGCAATTCACCCAGGAAGGCAGCGGCACCGGCTCCGCGAGCAGCCCCTCAGCCTGGCCCTGGGCGACCGCCTCGAAGCTGGCGAAGACCTCGCCGTCCCAGGCGTCCGTGACCGGCACCAGGACCACGGACCAGAAGGGGCTGTACTCTGGATCTCCGGGGATCGCGTCGATGATATTGGGCTGAACCCCGAGGGGCGCCAGATCGCCCTCGGCGTCCTCGCCCGCCAGGACCAGGATGGGGATCGCCACCGGCGGCGCCAGCCCGAAGTCCCAGTAGAAGATGCGCTCGCCGTCAGCGAAGGCGCTGGTCCGCGGGACGAGGGCGCCGACCCCGTCGCCAGCGTCGATCTGCTCCGCGGTGGCTACGTCGGTGTGCAGCGAGGGGATGTCCGCCCCGGCGGGGAAGATCACGCTCTCGAGCTCCACCGCATCGCTCACCAGAGGCTCGAGGCAGCCTCCGAGCAGCAGCGCGCCCAGCGCCAGCCAGCCTCCCCGCCGGCGGCCCCGGCCTACCGTCTCCATCAGTGCGGCTCCAGGGGCGTGAAGCGCACCTTGAACTGCACATCGACCACGCCGGTATCTGGACGCTTGCGGCTCCGGCAGCGAGCGGCCTCCGAGCGTACGCACTCCGCCAGCCCGCCGAGCCCCCCGCCCGAGGCCTTGCACCCCTTGGCGCGCCCATCCTCGTCGATGGTCAAGCTCACGCCCACGGCCCCCTTCCAGTCCTTGCCGGCCTTGCCCGCAGCCTCCTTGTAGCACGCGTGGAAGGCCTCCTTGCGGGCTGCGACCACCTTCTGGATCGTGCCGCTCGACAGGGAGCCCTCGACGGCGAGGGATTGGATCGAGACCTTGGCGTCCAGGGCCG
>CAZEHU010000264.1:0-5109 GCA_964511605.1 uncultured Myxococcales bacterium | reverse complement strand
GATGTCGCGGCGGCCGACGTGCACACGGACGACCCCTCCGCCGGGCATGGCGTCGCGGGCGTTGGTGACCAGGTTCAGCAGCACCTGCTCGAGCTCCCCGGTGTGCACCTTGACGAAGGGATCCCCCTCCCCGAGGCTCAGGGTCAGCTCATGCCTCCTGCCCACCACCTGCCGCAGCATGGGCTCGAGCCGGACCGCGACCCGGTGGAGCGGCACCACGTCGTCGGGCACCTTGCGCTTGCGCGCGAAGTCGAGCAGGCCACGGGTGAGCTGGGTCGCCCGCTCGGCCGCCATGATCGCCTCGCGGATGTAGTTGTCCGCGTGCTCCGGCGAGGTTCCGTAGAGGCGGGCCATGTCCAGGTGGCCCACGATGCCCGCGAGGATGTTGTTGAAGTCGTGGGCGATGGTCCCAGCGAGCCGGCCCACCACGTTCATCTTCTGGCCGTGGAGGAGCTCCTCCTCCGCCTGGCGGAGCTCGGTGACGTCGCGCATGGACGCCAGCGAGGCCGGCTCTCCATCCCAGACGACGTCGCTGACGCGGACCTGGACGCTCCGCCTCTCCCCCATCGCCCCTTCGACGCGGAGGTCGCGGAGCTCTCCGGGCTTGCCGAGGGTGTGGGGGAAGGTCGTGCCGACGAGGGCGCCGGGCTTGGCCTCGAAGATCGCCTCCGCCGCGGGGTTCGCGTACCGCACGGCACCCCGACCATCGACGACCAGGAGCCCATCGGCGTTGCGGGCGAGGACGCGGAAGCTCTCCTGGCTGCGGGCCAGGCTGCGCGCCTGATCCTCGAGCACCCGGATGAGCCGCGAGCGCTCGACGGCGTAGGTGACGCTGCGCCGCAAGGCCGAGGGGGTGAGTCGATCCTTCTCGAGGAAGTCGGCGGCCCCGACCGCCAGGGCCTGGCGGTCGAGGTCCTTGCCGCCCTCGCCCGTGATCAGGAGCATCGGGAGCTGGCAGCCGCATGCGATCGCGTGCTCGACGAGCTGGGTGCCCTTGTCGTCCCCGAGCGCGGCGTCGACGAGGGCGACGTCGAAGCGCTCGCTGAGGAGCGCCTCGAGGGCCGGGTCGTAGCCGCTGACCCACTCGAGCACACACCACAGCTCTTCACCGCCGGGCGCAGAATCGCTCGGTGGCGCCGCCATGCCTGCGCGCGCGAGCAGGTCCCGGAGCGTGACGTAGTCCTCCCGAGAGTCGTCGGCGAGCAGCACACGGATGGCGGCCTGGAGGGCCGCGGGCTCCGAGATCGGGCGGGGGAAGGGCATGGGAGGCGACATGGTGCGCCGCCCCTGGCGAGGGTTCAAGCCCGAAGGCGACGACCACGGCCGAGCGCCCCTGGCTGGGGGGACAGTGCGAGCATGAGGAGGCTGATCACCGTGGTGTCTCCTCGTGCTAGCCTGCCCTCCCGAGCGCCTTGGGAGCCTGCGACACCATGCCCACCTCCGAAGCCCTGCCCCGCTGGCTGCCCGCCATGGTGGCGCTCGGCGTGCTCGTGGTCTGCTTCGGGCTCTGGCAGGCCGTCGTGGACGAGGAGCGGGTGCTCGAGGGCCAGGCGGTCGAGGTGGCCAGCGCCCAGCTCCGGCGCGTGATGGAGGAGCGAACACGACTGTCGGTCTCGAGCGTGGAGCGGGTGGCGCGAGGTCGCCAGCAGCTCGAGGCCACCGGCGATGTCGCCTGGAGTGGGGATGCGACCCGGACCGCGCTGGACGACCCCTCCCTCGTGGGCCTCCGCTGGAGCGACGCGAGCGGCGCTGCGCGCTGGGTGGGCCCGGAGAGCGCGGCGGCCGCCTTCGGGGCCCTCGACGCCGCTCGTCGCGAGGCGGCCCTGCAGAAGGCCCGCCTCCTTGGACGCACGACCATCTCGCGCACCATCGAGATCCCTGGCGGCCACCGGGGCGTGCTGGTGGTGGCACCGATCACCCGGGGGGGAGACCTCCACGGCTTCGTCGAGGGGCTGATGGACGCTGATCTACTCCTGGCCGCCGTGGCCGCGAGCATCGACGACGCGGGCTTCGAGCTGGTGGTCTACCACGGCGACAGCCGCCTGATGAGCACGCTGGAGGGCACCATCGATCCCGGCGCCAGTGCGCCGGCGGTCCTCGTGCGGGTGGGGGATGCTGTGTGGCACGCCGTCCTCGCCGAGGGCTCGGGCCGCCACAAGACCGGCCGCGGCACCGCCCGTGCGGTGCTCCTCGCCCTCCTCCTCCTGGGTCTGGCCATCGCTACGACGGTCCACCTCCTGCGCAGCGCTGGGCTGAGAGAGTCGGAGGCCCGGGAGGCCAACCGTGTGCTCGCCGAGCAGATCCGCGAGCGGCAGCGGGCCGAGCGGGAGCTCCTGCGCCTGACCACGACCCTCGAGGAGAGGGTGCAGGAGCGCACGCGCGACCTCGAGGAGTCCCGAGTCACCGCCCTGGCGATGATGGAGGGCGCGCGCGAGGCCCGAAACGAGGCCCAGCGTGCCCAGCGGGAGCTCGAGGCCCGCGCCGAGGAGCTCGCGCGCATCAACGCGGAGCTGGAGCAATTCGCGTACGTGGCCTCACACGATCTGCAGGAGCCCCTGCGGATGGTGGCCAGCTACTGCCAGCTCCTCGAGCGGCGCTACGCGGAGGTCCTCGACGATCGAGCGCGGCGCTACGTCGACTACGCCGTCGAGGGGGCGAGCCGCATGCAGCGCCTCATCGACGATCTCCTGGCCCTCAGCCGCGTCGGCCGCACCGAGGAGTCCTGGGGGCCCGTGGAGGTGGAGGCCGTGATGCGCGACGTCCTGGCCGACCAGCGCCAGTCCCTCAGCGTGATCGGCGCCGCCGTGGACATCGGTGAGCTACCCCAGGTCTTCGGCTCACGGGTCCTCGTCGAGCAGATCCTGCGCAACCTGGTGTCGAACGCCCTGAAGTTCAGCCGGCAAGGGGTCGCGCCACGGGTCCAGGTCCGTGCCGAGCGGTCGGACCATCGGTGGGTGCTGTCGGTCCACGACAATGGCATCGGCATGAACCTCGAGCATGCCCAGAGGATCTTCCATGCCTTCCAGCGTATCCACTCCCGCGGCAGCTACTCGGGCAGCGGAATCGGCCTCGCGATCGTCAAGAAGGCGGTGACCTTCCACGGCGGCGAGGTCTGGGTGGAGAGCGTGGAGGGCGAGGGCTCCACCTTCTACTTCACCCTGCCGGCGGGCAGCCTGCCCACCGAGCGAGTCGATGGACAGGCGGGGGACATCGAAGGAGCGATCGGATAGGCTGGTCAGGACGGGTGCCACCGCGCGCTCCCCCTGCCTCCCGAGTGAAGCCCATGCCGCAGTGCTTCCACCTCCTCCTCGTGGAGGACAACCCTGCCGACGCCGAGCTGGTCGCCGAGATCCTGCGCGAGTCCGACGGGGGCGCCCAGGTCGAGCTCCACACCGTGACCGACGGGGTCCAGGCGCTGGAGTTCATCCGGCGGCAGGGGGCCTTCACCGAGGTGCCCAGGCCGGATCTGGTCCTCCTCGACCTGAACCTGCCCCGCCTCGGCGGGCGGGAGGTGCTCGAGGCGATCAAGGGGGACGCCGAGACCGCCATGATTCCGGTGATCGTGCTCTCCTCGTCCCAGGCGCCAAACGACGTGCTCGAGGTCTATGGCCTGCACGCGAGCGCCTACCTTCGCAAGCCCATGGACCTCGAGGGCATGGATCTGCTCATCAACGAGGTCTGTCGCTTCTGGTTCGAGGCCGCGCAGCTCCCCACCCGCCCGTCGTGAGGTCCGCCGAGGGGGATCCCGGCAGCAGCGCGGAGGTGCTCGAGCGGATGGAGCAGTTGAGCGCGGAGCTGCGCCGCTCCAATGAGGATCTCCAGCGCTTCGCCTCGACGGTAGCCCACGATCTGCGGGAGCCCATGCGCACCATCACCAGCTTCCTGGGGCTGGTCGCGCGCGAGCTCGGCGACGACCTGCCCCCGCGCGTCGACAAGTTCATGGGCCACATCCACGACGCCTCCGCCCGCATGACGGGCATGATCGACGGCCTGCTCACCTGGTCTCGGGTGGAGACCGAGGGCCGCGAACCGGTGCCCGTGGCCCTCGCCCCGGTCATCGACGATGTGCTCGCGAGCCTGGGTACCCTGCTCCGCCAGTCGGGGGTGCGGGTGGAGATCGACGCCCTGCCGATGATCCACGGCGACGAGGCCCAGCTCGGCCAGGTGCTCCAGAACCTCGTCCAGAATGCGATCAAGTTCCGGAGCGCCGAGGACCCGAGGATACGGATCTCCTCGGCCCCAGTGGAGGGCTCCGAGCCCCCGATGATCGAGCTCTGCGTGGCCGACAACGGCATCGGCGTCCCGGAGGACGCGCGCGACCGGGTCTTCGAGCTCTTCCGGCGGCTGCATACGCGCGACGCCTTCGAAGGCATGGGCGTCGGCCTCACCGTCTGCCGCCGCATCGTCGAGCGCCATGGCGGCACGATCCGCCTCACGGACACCCCGGGGGGCGGGACGACGGTCCACCTCACGCTGCCCGCCGAGCGCTGAGACCCTCGCCAGGATGAGACCCTCGCCGTAGGGAGATTGTGCTCAGATCGGGCCGCGCGCTCGCATCTCGGCGCAGCCTTGGTTACGATAGCCGCTCGAGCCTCGCCCCCTCCGAGCATGAACGCCCTGAACCGAACCAGAGTCCTCCTCGTGGATGCCCACGAGATCGAGTTCCATGAGTGTCGGGACATGCTCCGCCGGGTGGTCCGCCAGACCTACGATCTGGAGTGGGCGCGCACCTGGACCCAGGCGGTCGATCGCATGGGGGCCAACGAGCACGACTGCTACCTGGTCGACGAGTTCCTGGGTCCGCGCGCGGGCATCGATCTGTTGCGCGAGGCCCGGTCGATCGGCTGCAAGGGCCCGGTGATCGTCCTGAGCGGGCTGAAGAGCTTCATGAGCGATCGCGCCGCCTTCAAGGCAGGGGCCGCGGACTACCTCGAGAAGTCACGGCTCGACGGACGGGCCATGGCCCGCGCGATCCGCCACGCCATCGAGCGCCACCACCTCATGACCACGGCGCGCGCTCAGGCGACCCAGCTCCGTCAGAGCGAGAAGAGCCTGCAGCAGCTCATCCGCTCCGCCGCCGACGGGCTGCTGGTGGTCGGGGAGGACGAG
>CAZEHU010000263.1:0-5151 GCA_964511605.1 uncultured Myxococcales bacterium | reverse complement strand
CGATGCCGCCGGCGGAGGAGATCCGATAGTAGAGCCGGCCGGCCGGCACCGCCGCGAGGGAGACGAGCTGATCGCCCACGCCCTGCACGATGCCGGTCGCCGCGGCGGAGCCCTCCGGATCCACGAAGATCTCCAGGGCATAGCCAGCCTCCTCCGAGCTCACCATCACCTCGAAGGTCTCGCCGCCGTTGAGATCCACGGCGTACCAGTCGTCGAGCCCCGGGCAGACGATCAGCTCCTCATAGGCCACATCGTTGAAGAGGGTGCGGGCCTGCTGCCAAGCCGAGTGCTCGCCAAGGATATCCTCCTCGCATCCCACGGCGCCGCCTTCGGAGGCGCTGACCTCGATGCTGTAGGCATTGCCGGCGCCCTGATAACCGAGCACCTCGAGGCGGGCGTCCGTGAAGGCCTCCGCGGTCCAGGTGAGGGTCTCGAAGCTCGAGGCGGTCTCCGCGGCGGCGTACAGGTCCTGGCCGTCCACGGACCAGAGGCGCATGTCCAGGTCTCCGAGCTTGTGGTCGAAGCTCATCTGCACATCGAGGGTCTCGCCGGCCCCCACGCTGATCGCGTACCAGTCGGTGGTACCCGGGCAGATGAGCAGGTCGTCGGTGATGCCCTCTGCGAGGGCCGTCGCGGCTCCGAGGGAGTCGTTGGGCTCCAGCGCGTCGCTGTCCTCGCAGGCTCCGTCGGCGAGCGCGAGCTCGAGCGTGTACGAGAGGCCCACCTCGCCGGCCGCCGGTGCCACCTCGACGAAGTGCGGGCCCCCGAGGGCGCTCGCGGCCGAGACGCTGAGGAGGGCGCTCTGGCTGCCATCCTCCACGAGGATCGCGCCCGCTCCGTCCAGGATGCGCGCGACCACGGCCCCGTGGCTGGGCTCGTGCGCGACCAGCGCGGTCAGCGACGCCCCCGGCTCGAGCTCGATTCGAACGAGATCGCTGTCCTGCCCGCACAGGCGCCGGCCATCGTAGAGGCCAGGCTCCACGGTCGGGGCGCTGGTGAGGTCGGAGTCCGGCTCCTCCGGGCCGTCGAGACAGGTGCCGGGCGCTGTGCCCTCCGGGTATACCGCCACCGTGTACCAGCCGCTCTTCGGAGTGCGGGCCTGCCGATCACAGCCCGCGCCGATGGGATCGTCGTTGTCGGTGGCGACGAGGGCGTACTGTACGAGCTGTCCTCCCGCGGGCACGGACCCTACGCCCAGGGCACCGGCCCAGAGGTCCCCCTGGCTCTCGCTCGCCCCGAGGCTGGTGCTCTGCTCCCCGGCGCCTAGCGTCCAGAGCAGCTCGACGCTCTGCACGGCGCTCTCCGCGTCGCTCGCCTCCGCGACGACCTCGGGGGGGCCTCCAGCCCCGAGGATCGTGTCGGGCAGGGGGTCGTGCTCGATCGTGGGTGGCGTGCCGGTGCAGCTCGCCTCCTGTCCGGCGTTCAAGAGCACCACCAGGAGGGTGTGGCTGACCGGATCGTTGAAGTGATCGTCCGCCCAGAAGATCACGCGGTGGACCGTGTCCAGGCGCTGCTCCTCGGTCGGCTTCCAGTAGAAGAACGCCTTCTTGCCTCCTGCCTTGGAGAGCTTGGAGCCTGCCGGGCTCTCCTCCATCTGGATGTCCACGTCGACGCTGTCCGCGTCGATCACCTCCACCACCAGGGTGATGTCCGGCTCAGCGGCGAGGTTGAGGACCACGCCGGCTGGCAGGTCGAAGGTGGGGACCCCGTAGGCGGGGAAGACCGTGATGGTGAAGGCCTGGATGGCCTCGCCGCCGCGGCCGTCACGGGCGGAGGCTTCCACCTCGAAGAGCCGGCCGCCGGGGTCGGTATCGGTGATCGTGGGGCTCCAGATCAGCACCGCCGTGCCGCCGCCGTCGTGCAGGATCTGGGCGCTCTCCGGCAGGCCCTCCACCTGGAAGCTCAGGGCGTCCCCGTCGGGATCCTCGGCGCTCATCGCGAGGCTGAGCTGATCCCCTACGAAGAGCCACTGATCGGTGACCAGGCTGAGGGAGGGCGGGTGGTTCACCTCCTGGCACCCGGCCAGCGGGGTCGAGACGGCCAGCAGCGCCACGCAGAGAGCCGCCCCCGCGACGAGGCGCGGCGTCCGCGGGCCGAGCGGGCGGAGGAGCATCACCGCGCCTGGGTAGCACACGGCCCCGAGCCGCCTCAATGCGTGCTACCATCGGGAGCCAGATAGGAGGGATGGCTCCATGAAGGCGATCGAGAGGCTCGAGCAGCTCCGCGAGGCCGGCGTGGCTATGTCCCGGAACCAGAACTTCGCCCTCTTCGCCGAGCCGGAGTTCAAGCAGGCCCTCAGCCTGCACCGGTACCTGGACGCCATCGCCGAGGAGATCCGCGAGGGGCGGGAGCGGGGCAGCCTGCAGATCGCCATGAACCGCGGGGAGGACGGGCGCGTCGCCCTCACCATCGCGCGCACCGACCTCAGCACCTCCCACACCGCCCACCTCGAGCCTCGTGAGGTCCGGGCTCTCGCCGAGCTCGAGGGTGTGGAGGAGGCGCTGCACGTCAGCGGCATCCACTGGGCGGACGACGCCTCGGAGGCCTGAGCCGCCGCAGGCGGCGGCCGAGGCCCGATCACCCAGATGTTCTCGGCGCTGGCAGCCCCCTGTCCAGCACGGGGAGGTCCGGCAGCACCCTGCGGCTCAGCTCGGTCGACAGGAGGCCGTCGGGGTCCAGGCGACGCTTCATCGCCGCGAAGCGCTCGAGGGCCTCGGCGCCATAGCCCCTCTGCACATGCTCGGGCATGGCCAGGGCGTCCTTGGCGAAGTAGCAGCGGCCGCCGTGGTCGCAGGTGATGTCGCCGATCTCCCGGCCCAGAGCCCAGACCCGCTCCCGATTCCGGCGAGTGATCCGGATGTCCATGGCCAGCGACCAGCCATCGAGGGCGTGGCTCAGCAGGAAGCGATCCGGCCGATGCCGCTTGAAGACCCCCAGGTAAGGGACGATGTCGTAGCGGTGGCACGCCGAGATGATGGCCGCCATGGCCTCCCGGGCGGTCTCGTGGGGGACGAAGGGCTGCACCTGGATGAAGCCGCCCCGGCCGTAGGCATCGCGCCACCGAGGCACGTAGTCGAGCAAGAAGGCGAACGCCACTTGGGACTGCAAGAAGCGCTTGTGGGGCCGGTCGAAGAGGCGGCTCGCTGTGTACTTGGCGTGGTTGACCAGGCGCATGCCCAGGTCGTTGACGAAGGGCCTGAGCAGCCGCCACATCAGCCCGCGCGGCAGCACGCCGAAGAAGCGCTCCGGCAGCTCCTGGTGGTCGAGGGTCAAGGACGTCGTCCCGTGCGGGTCGCGCTCACCGGGCAGGTACCAGGCCCGGTGGATCACCGAGCGCCCCAGGCTGCGTCCGCGGGGGAAGAGGTCCACCCAGCCCACCAAGTAGTCCGCGTCGTCCAGGCGGGCCTCGAAGGCGTCGAAGAGGGCGCCGAGGCTGGGGACGCTCAGCCCCTCTACCTCGAGATATCCGCTGGTCACCGGCTTTAGCTCGACGGCGAGGCGCGTCACGACGCCGAGGAGGCCCAGGCCACCCACCACCGCGTCGAAGACCTCAGGCTCCTGCTCCGGGCCCACGGTCTTCAGGCCCTCCGCGGGGGTCCACAGGTCCAGCTCCCGGACGTGCTCGCCGAAAGGGCCCGTGCGGAAATGGTTCTTGCCGTGGATGTTCATCGACACGCACCCGGCCAGCGTCGGGTGCTGGGTACCAGGCACCACGGCGGGCCAGAAGCCCCGGGGCAGGCCGGCGCGCCAGAGGTCCTCGATGGTGGCGCCCGGCCCGCAGTCGGCCACGCCCAGCGCTTCGTCGAAGCTGCGCACGCCGCCGAGGCCGCGGGTCGAGAGCACAAGCCCCGCCTGGTTCATCGAGGCATCGCCATAGCTCCGCCCGGAGCCGCGCATAGCGACGGGGAGGCCCTCCTCCCGAGCGCGCTCCAGCGCAGCCACGAGCTCCTCGACGGTGCCCGGCTCCGACCACGAGGCCGCCGAAGCGACGGCCCGACCGTAGCCATCGAGGACCCGGCGCGGGCCGAGGGAGGGCAGGGCTCCAGCGCGGACGCGCTCGCGGGGAGCCAGGGCAGGGACCATCAGATGTTCGTCCTGCGGAACAGGAAGCTCGGCACCGAGCGGATGATGGCGGCCACCAGGCTCCAGCGCCATGGCACGAAGCTCTCCCTCGGGCCCCGGCGCGCCAGGGCCAGGCTGGTGCGGGCGCAGGCCTCCGGAGAGATGGGCGCGAGGCCCGGCGGGTGACCCTCGAGGCCCGCCTCCCGGAAGAGGCGGGTGTCCACGAAGCCCGGCTTGATGGTGACGACGTGCACGCCGTATCGATGGAGGCGATTCCGGAGGGCCTCGAGGTAGGTGGTCAGCGCGGCCTTCGAGGCCGCATAGCCGGGATTGCCGCGGCGGCCGCGTACCCCCGCGATCGAGGAGATTCCGAGCAGGGTGCCCGCCCGCTGCGCCTCCATATGAGCAGCGGCCGGGTTCAGCCAGGCCATGGCGCCGAGGAGGTTGACCTCCACCATCGCCAGGTCCTTGGGGAAGGCGTATTCGTGCTCCTCCACCGAGGGCATGACCCCCGCGGCATAGACCAGCAGGTCCAGGCCGCCGAGCTCGGCGACCAGGCGATCGAAGAGCGCGGGCACCTCGTCGTAGGCCGTGACGTCGTGGGGCACCACGGCCACCTCGGCCCCCTGGGCCCTCAGGTCGGTCGCCACCCGCTCCAGCTCCGCCTCGCGCCGCGCCAGGAGCGCCAGGTGGGCGCCGGTTCCCGCCAGCTCACGGGCGATGGCCTCGCCGATGCCGCTCGAGGCGCCGACGATAAGGGCACGCCGGAAGCTTGCCGGAGGAGCCAAGGGGGGCCGAAGGGCCAGCTAGAAGCGCAGGACGGCGCCCACGCTGGCCCCGCCATCGGTCAGGCCCGCCACGGGCATCAGCGTCGGCGCGCGGGCGGCCTGGCCCTCGTCCGAGCTCAGGATCATCCAAGCGCCGACCCCGCCCGCCGCGGCGGCCAGCACGTAGGCGACCACCGCGCCGGTCATCGCCGTGTTGGCGTCCGCCTCGTGTTGATCGAACTCCTCGTCATCCTTCGTGGAGTTCGGATCGTTGGGCACGTTGGCCGCGTCCTGGGCGGAGTTGAACGCCGCGACGTGGAAG
>CAZEHU010000262.1:0-5152 GCA_964511605.1 uncultured Myxococcales bacterium | reverse complement strand
GGTGGCGCTCGTCACCCTCCCGCTGGGGTCGACCAGGGCGGCGAGCGCGGGCAGGTTGCGGACCAGCAGATCGCGCAGCTCTTCGAGGCCCTCTTGGGCCGCCACCTCGGCATAGCGACCCACCATGATCGCCAGCTCGAGGTCGGTGATCTTGAGCAATGAGGCCCGGGCCAGGGGATCCTCCTCGGCCCCGGAGGCCTCGGCGTAGACCTCGAGGAGGTCCTGTCGGAGCAGGCTCATGGCCGTGAACATGAAGTGCTGGGCGAGGCCCACACGCACGTGGATGTCGCCGATGCGCCTCCGCCGCCGG
This sequence comes from uncultured Myxococcales bacterium, assembly GCA_964511605.1. Classification (GTDB taxonomy): domain Bacteria; phylum Myxococcota_A; class UBA9042; order PHBI01; family JACKFB01; genus CAZEHU01. The sequence goes on along the minus strand of CAZEHU010000262.1, from coordinate 4,842 downwards.
TGGTAGTCCTCATCGTGCGGTCCCTCGAAGAGCTCGTGGGTCCAGCGCCGGAGGGTGGTCTTCAGGCGATGGACCTGGGCCTCGTCCTCGAGGACGGCGCGGGCCTCGGGATCCCCGAGGATCGCCTCGTAGAAGCGATCTACGACCCAGTCGATGCGGGGCTCGATCCACGGGAACATGGACTGGAGGCGCCTGGTATCGGCCTCGGTGAAGCCGACGTAGCGCGTGAGCTCCTCGAAGGTCGTCATCCTGGCCCGTACCGCTCTTCGAAGGGGATGACGAGCACGGGGCGATGGGCGTGGCCGACGATCCAGGCCGCCACCGAGCCCAGGATCCAGCGCTTCAGGCCGGTCCTGGCGTGGGTGCCCACCACGAGGCGCCGCGCGTCGACCTCGTCGGCGAGATCGACCATCGCGTCCCCCGGGCGGCCCTGCACCACCCGGCCGCTCACCTCGAGGCCCTCGAAGGCCTCCCGCAGAGAGGCGCAGACCGCCTCGAGGCGGTCCTCGCTGAGCCCCTCGGAGTGGGCGAGGTGAGCGGGCCAAGGGATGGAGGCCACCCCCTCGTCGGTCCAGTCCAGCTCCTCGGCGACCAAGTAGGGATCGAGGACGTGAGCCACCACGAGGGGGGCGCCGGCCCGCTTGGCCTCCTCCGCAGCCCGCTGGGCCACCTGGAGCCCGTGGCCGGTCAGGTCGCAGCCGACGATCCAGGGACCGCTCTGGGGGGCCTTGCCGATGCGCGGCCCGCCGGGGCTCGGAGCGTCTGCCATGGTCTAGACCTCCCCATCGACGAAGTCGCGACGGAGGACAAGCACCGGACATGGCGCGTGGCGCACCACGGTCTCGGCGACCGAGCCGATGAGCAGGCGCCGGAGGCCCGTGCGGCCGTGGCTCGAGATCACCACCAGATCGGCGCCGACGTCGCGGGCGTGATCGGCGATGGCGATGCCCGCGGTACCGACGCGGACGTCGATGGGCATCTCACCGAGGCCGCGCTCGGTGAGGCCACGGAGGATCGCCTCGCGAACGGTGGTCTCACGCTCCGCATTGCTGACGGTCTGATAGACGACCCCCGGCTCGGCGCTGTGGAGCGGCTCCATGATGTACAGGATGCGCACCGCCTGGCGGTCCGAGAGCTCGAGGGCGGCCCAGATGGCCGTCCAGCTCTGCTCCGAGAAGTCGATAGGGACGATGACGGTCCTGGGATCACTGAGGCTCATGGGGCTTGTCCTTGCGGCACGAGGCCGCCGTCATCTCTCTCGCAGCGATCGTGGCAGCAGCACCTCGTTCTCCAGGCGCATGTGATCGTACTGGACGTCCGCGAAGCGTTGGATCTCCTCACAGAGCGAGCGCCACCCTGCCTCCGACTCGATCGGGACTCCGCACGGCTCCAGCAGGCGGATCAGCTCATCGAGGCGCGCTCGCTCCCCGGCGTGCTCCTCTCGCATCACGAACAGGGAGCTCACCGGTCCCTCGCCCTCGCGGAGAGCGGGGAAGATCACCCGCTCCTCCTTGAAAATGTGCTCCTCGGTCTCGAGTCGCAGCGTCTCGAAGTGGCTCAGCATCGCCTCGAAGCCAGCGCTGGCCTCGGGAGCGAAGAGCCTGCGGGCGCTACGCAAGGCCACGGCCAAGCGGGCGAGGTCGCGCAGCACGGGCGTGTGAAAGGCCACGATGATGTGCTCGATGACCTCGTCCAGGCTCCGCCCTGCCCACGCCTCGAGCAGGGCTCCGGGAGCGGGCGCGCTCGAACCGGCGGGACCTTCGGACTGCGGCGTGGCCTTCGTAGTCATCTCATCGGACTCCCGGGGCGGTACCCATCGATACCTACCCTCAGGTCCACCTGTTGAGCAACACGTGTGCCAGGACGGGACTGGCACGGTCCTTGCTCGTTGACGCGCCAAGGGCACGGTCTCCTGTCGCCGTCCGGTACTCGCCTCGACGAGCGAACTCTGGTCTCCCCTCCAAACGGCACGGGACCTGCCCCTCTCTCACTGGCGCGCGGATCCCGATCTCGGGGTCCGCAGCCACTTGTCCCGGGACGAGGCCGAGGCCCACTCCCGGGCGACGGCGAGCCCCTCGAAGACGGGGTCAGATAGCCCACGGAGCCGTGGGATATCGCACAGGGGCCCAGGCCCGCCCGGCAAAGGGGATACATGGGTCGCACGCCTCGCCGCTCGGTAGGTGGCCTGCGCCCCTCGGGGCCTGGCACGCCTCCTGCTCTTGGCGCTGGGGTCTCGAGCCTGCCAGGAGCCTGTCGCGCTTTGGGGCGTCGAGACGCCGGCGAAGCAATGTGCAACAGTCTCCTGGACGCCCCGGACGGAGAACCGCGATGAGCACCCACCCGAGCTACCTGAAGTCCACCCCCGGCCGCCTCCTGTTGGCCACCATCGGCCTCGTGGCCGCCGCGGGGGCCGTCGTCTCCCTGATGCCCGAAGGGGGAGCCGCCCTCCGGGTCATGATCTGGGTGCCGCTGGTCGCCATCGTGATGGCGATCTTCGCCGTGGGCCTCTCGGCCCTCGAGGGCTTCGAGCGGCAGGCCGTCATCGCCCTCGTCCTGTTCCCCTTCGGCGCCTTCGCGTGGTTCATGGCCACCACCCAGATGATCGGATCAGGGGTCCTCGGAGCGGCGGTCTACGTCGCTTGCTTCGCGGCCGTCGTCTTCTCCCTGGTCCGATCCCCGAGGGCCGCGTAGGTTCGAGCTCCGGGGCCTGCGATCAGGGCAGGCGGGCCTTGAGCAGGCGGAGCAGGTCCACATAGCTGACGATGCCCACGAGGCGCTCCCAGCTATCGAGGACCGGCACCGCGCCGATCCGATGCTCGATCATCAGGTCGATGACCACCTCCACGCCGTCGGTGGCGTTCGCCGAGAGCACATCGGAGTTCATCAGATCGGCGACCTTCTGATCGAGCCAGCTCGACCAGGCGCTGTTCTCGTAGTCGTCGCTCGCGAGGGGGCCGTCGTAGCTGAGGTCACGATCGCTGACCATGCCGACGAGCGTATCCCCGTCATCCACCACGGGGACGTGGCGCACATCCAGCTCACGCAGGACCGCCAGGGCCTCGCCGATCGTCGCGCCGACGCCCACGGTCTGGGGGCTGCTGGTCATCACTTCGTTGATGTTCATCACGTGCTCCTTGGAGGCTCAGGGGAGGGGAAGGGCCGATCAGATGACCGGCGCGTAGGGCAACGGATCGGGCGCGCGACCGGGCGCCAGGATCGGGTCGAAGCAGGAAGCGAGCAGGCGGACGAGCACCTGCCCGAGCTCGGTGGCGCGGATGACGCCCCCTTCGAAGCGGACGAGCCCCTTGGGCTCCAGCTCCCGCAGGCGCTCGACCGCGCCCGGGGCCGTCCCTGCGCGGGCCTCCGCCACCTCGAAGCGGCACATGACCTCCTCGATGAGGCGGCGGCGGAGCTGATCGTCCTCGCTGAGCTTCAGGCCCCGGACCGTGGCCAGCCGTCCGGCGTCCACCGCCTGGCCCCAGTCCGCGAGCTTCCGCGCGTTCTGGCAGAAGGCGCCCCCGACGAAGCCGATCGAGCTGGCCCCGAGGCCCACGACGTCCTCGGCGTCGAGCACGGTGTAGCCCTGGAAGTTCCGGCGCAGGGTGCCGGCCTCGAGGGCTGCGCCGAGCCGATCGTCGGGCCGCGCGAAGTGATCCATGCCGATGGCCAACCAGCCCGCATCCATCAACCTCTCACGCGCCATGCAGAAGAGCTCCATGCGGCCCTCGGCGTCGGGAAGCGCGGCCGCCTCGATGTCCCGGTGGTGCGGACGAGAGCGTGGGAGGTAAGCGAAGCCGAACAGGGCGATGCGGTCGGGCGCGAGGCGAACGATCTCGCCCAGGGTATGCGCGAAGCTCTTGGGGCTCTGGTGCGGGAGGCCGTAGACCAGGTCCACCGAGACGCTGTCGAACCCAGCGTCCCGAGCGCCGTCGACGCAGTCGCGGGTCTGGTCGATGGTCTGGACGCGCCCGATGGCCGCCTGCACGATGGGATCGACGTCCTGCACCCCCATCGACAGGCGGTTGAAGCCGACCTGTCCGAGCAGAGAGACCACCTCCGCCGAGGCCAGCCGGGGATCGATCTCGATCGCCAGCTCGGCCTCGGGGTCGAAGTCGAAGCGCGCGCCGAGGAGCTCGACGAGTTGGGCGAGATCCTCCACCCCGTAGGCGTTCGGGGTCCCGCCGCCCAGGTGGAGCTGGACCACGCGGCGGCGCTTGCCCAGCCCGGCAGCCACCCGATCGATCTCCTTGCTCAGGCGACCGAGGTACTTGTCCATCTTCTCGCGTCGCTGCGTGACCACCATCGTGCAGGCGCAGTAGGTACAGCGCTCTGGACAGAAGGGCAGGTGCACGTAGAGCGACAGGGGGGCCTCCGAGCGCACCCGCCGGAGGGCCGCGGCGTAGTCGTCGGGGCCGAAGCCGCTGTCGAAGCGATCGGCCGGCGGATAGCTCGTATAGCGAGGCACCCTCACGTCCCAGCGGGACAGGGTCTCGACGTTCATGGCCGGGGGAGGCGGTGCGCTCACGGGTGCGGGGGCTCCTCGTCGATGGCTCGAGCGGGGCGTTCGTGGGTTCGGATATCGCAGAACTGCACAGCCCGTGCCACCTCCTTCCTCTGGCCTTGAAGGACAGAGAGGCCCGGTGCACTCTGCGCCGGTCCCCCCTCCCCGGAGCCTGACGGTGCCTGCCCGTGGCTGCTCTCTTGGACTCTCGCTGTGCGTGCTCCTCCTGGGCCCCCTTGGTGCCTGTGGATCGACGTCCGTGACCCGGGGGCATCGAGTCCTGGTGGGGCCGCGCTTCCTCACGGGCCTCGAGGGGCGCCCGGAAGTGGGGGCCGTGGAGG
>CAZEHU010000261.1:0-5169 GCA_964511605.1 uncultured Myxococcales bacterium | reverse complement strand
CAAGCCGGATCACATGCCGGGCCCAGCCGCGTGGGTCTACTACATCCACGTCGCGGATCTGGAGGGCGCCGTGGTGGCGGCCAAGGAGGCCGGCGGCACCATCGTCAACGAGCCCATGGACATCCCCGGCGGACGCATCGCCCACGTGATGGACCCGCAAGGGACCTTCATCGGCCTCCACACAGGCGAGCGCTAAGTGTAGGGCTCCTGGAGATCAGGGCATCGAGATGTAGTGCGGCCGGATCTCGAGGGGGACGCTCTCGAGCTCGGACAGCTTCTGCCTCACCTCTCCGGGCACGATGGCGTTCTGGACGATGAGGCGCCCGGCCCCGTCGTAGTCCCCGCGGCCGAGGATCTGGAGCACCTCGTCGACCAGGTGCTCCACCGCCGGCCGGAAGCCGGGAGCGTTGAGCTGGAAGGTGCGGGTGCTCGGGTGGTAGCGGAAGGCCCACTGGCGCGCGAGGTGGTTGTAGACCACCACCTTGGCCATCGAGTGGGTGGTGCCCTCCGCGAGGCGCAGGGTGTCGAAGAGGTTCGCCAGGTAGGTGAAGGCGAGCTGGCGCGCGTCGCCCTTCTTGAACTCTCCCTGATCGAGGAGGGCGAGGTAGTTGAGGAGCGCGACCGCCTCGCCCTTCACCGCGTCGACCAACGCGAAGCGCTCCCGGAGCTGCTGGCTGACCTTCGCCCGCTTGCCGCCGGCCACGACGATCTCCCGCGGCGTGAGCCCGTGGGCCATCTGCCACGCGACGAGGAAGTCGAAGTAGGCGTTGAAGGTCACCTTCTTGGCATCCGAGCGGCTGAGCACCCGCTGGGCGATCGGCTTGACCAGCTTGTCGAACTTCGCGCGGGCGACGTTGCGCAGGATGACGTTCTTGGTGCCGTGCTCCCCCCGGACGGTGGGATCGTTGGGCAGGATGAAGGCGCGGACCTGCAGGCCCGCGCGGGCATCCCCCGCCGTGTAGAGGATGTCGCCCACCGTGATCGGCGAGGGTCGCGTGGCCAAGAAGCGCCCGCGCAGGCCCGCATCGATGGGCAGCGCCTCGGCGAGGGCGTCGCTCTTCTCGAGGATCTTCGAGTAGCGTCCGCTCGCTGTCTCGTCGCGGTAGTAGACGATGGCGCCGAAGGCCGCCTTCATGCCCATCAAGCGGTCGTCGTAGACCTCGTAGGGTCCGATGGCCACGTCGAGGGGGCAGTCCCCGGCCTCGACCCATTGCACGTCGGACTCGCGGTAGTCGTCGCTCAGGAAAGCCGCGGCGCGCGAGGTGAAGAAGCGCGACAGGCCCGTGCACGGACAGGGCGGTGCGTCGCAGGTGTAGCGGCCGGCCGCCTCCTTCAGCTTGGTCGAGGCCTCGCCCAGCTCCCGCGCGTAGGCCTTCGAGTAGGGCACCGCCACCAGCTTCGAGCCTTTGCGCTCGATGCGGGTGGTGGGGCTCAGGAAGGCCGGCAGATCCTCCGGATGCTCGTCGAGCCAGTGATCGATCTCGCGGCGGCTCGTATCGGAGGGATAGAACGCGGCGCCGGCCGGGCGGGGGCGGCGGTCGAGGAAGGCCTCGTCGTTGGCGTGCCGATCCCACGGACCGTAGTGGACTCGCAACAGATCAGCGAGGACCTTGGCGGCCCCCGCGCCGGCCTCGTCGAGGGCCGCGAGCACCCGGGGACCCTCCGGCCACATCTGGGCCCAGTAGACCCGGTCCAGGGCATCGGCGGTGCGCTTGATGACCGTGAGCAAGGGGACGAGATCCTGGTGGATCGCGCCCGGCGCCGCGCCGAGCTCGACCAGGGCGTAGCGGGACAAGCGGCTGTCGATGTCCGCCACCGAGGTGGCGCGCTTCATCACCTCGTCCGCGCTCATCGAGCCCGCCGAGCGTCGCGCCGCCGTCGCCTCCAGAGCCCCGAGGCCCACCACCGCGCCCGCCACCACCAGGGCACCCAAGCCCCGGGTCCAGCTCCGCATGCACCGACCCATGATCCGCTCCCGCGTTTGCACCCGCGAGCCTACACCAGGATCGCAGGAGGGGGGACCCGCCTGGGGGCGATCAGAAGCGCAGCCCGACCGCCCGGGTCAGGAAGCCCATATAGGGCGAGGCCGCGGCGAAGAGCTCAGCGAGGCGCTCGGGCAGATCCGCGCCGAGGACCCAGGCGCGATCGAGGTCCGCGACCGCGATGTGGTCCTTGCGCTTCAGGTCCTCCGCGAGGGGGTGCTCCTTCGGGTAGCCGCGCGGCACCCTCTTGAGGCTCTCGCCGGCCAGCTCGTAGCGAGCGCGGAAGCCCGCGTCGTCGCGCACCCGCCGCCAGGCCTCGGGCTTCGTATCGATCGCCTCCCGCACCCCCGCGAGCGCCGCGCTGTCCGGATGCCACATGCCGACCCCCGCGAAGACACCGTCGTCGCCCACGTGCAGGTAGAAGCCCGGGGCGTGCACGCTCTTGCCCGCCTCGTGGCGGAATTGGATACCCAGGTTCGTCTTGTAGGGTCGCTTATCCTTGGAGAAGCGGATGTCCCGATAGGGCCGCATGATCGAGCCCCCTTGCTTCTTGGCGATCGCCACGAAGGCCGGAGAGAGGCGCTCGAGCCGAGGGCCCATCTCGCGGATCAGGGCCAGCGCCGGGCCACGGACGCTCTGTTCGTAGCGGGCCTTGTTCGCCTCCCACCAGGGCTTGTGGTTGTTGTCGCCCAGCTCGGTGAAGAAGGCGTGCAGATCGTCGGTGAAGCCGGTGAAGTCGCTCATGGGCGGGAGCCTACCGGGCTCCAGGCAAGGTGACGAGAGACAGGGGCGGGCCTCCTGACAGCGGTCTGTCAGCAGAGCAAATCCCTCGACACCGGCCGGTGGCGCAGGGTAGCAGGCGGCCCATGACGATCTCCCTGACGACCCCCTTCACCGAGCACGTTGGCATCGAGGTGCCGCTCATCTGCGGCGCCATGTACCCCTGCTCGAATCCGGAGCTCATCGCCGCGGCCTCCGACGCGGGCGGCATCGGCATCATCCAGCCGATCTCCATGAAGTTCGTGCATGGCCACGATCTTCGCGAGGGCATCCGGCTGCTCGGCCAGCTCACCGACAAGCCGGTCGGCTTCAACGCGATCGTCGAGCGCTCCTCGAAGGTCTACCTCAGCCGCATGTACGCGTGGGTCGACATCGCTATCGAGGAGGGCGTGCGCTTCTTCATCACCGCGCTCGGCGACCCGCGCGCCATCGTCGACAAGGTCCACGCCGCGGGCGGCATCGTCTACCACGACGTCATCCACCGAGAGCACGCGCTCAAGGCCCTCGACGCCGGCGTGGACGGGCTGGTCTGCGTCAACAGCCGGGCCGGCGGGCATGCCGGAGCCAAGACCCCCGCCACCCTCTTCGAGGAGCTCGGCGACCTCGGTGTCCCCCTCATCTGCGCCGGCGGCGTCGGGGACGAGGCCGCCTTCGTCGAGGCCCTCGAGCTGGGCTACGCCGGGGTGCAGATGGGGACCCGCTTCATCGCCACCACCGAGTGCAGGGCCCACGACGACTACAAGCAAGCGATCCTGCGCGCGAACGAGGAGGACATCGTCCTGACCGACAAGATCTCCGGGGTGCCGGTGGCCGTCATCAAGACCCCCTACATCGAGAAGGTGGGGACGAAGGCCAACTTCCTGATGCGCCGGGCGCTGCGCCACCCTCGCTTCAAGCACTGGGCCCGCTCCTACTACTCGCTGAAGTCGGTCTGGCAGCTCAAGCAGTCCAACCTGAAGGGTATGAGCTACAAGGACTTCTTCCAGGCCGGCCGGAGCGTCAGCGGCATCGTCGAGGTGGAGCCCACGGCCGCCATCATCGGGCGCTACGCCGACGCCGTGAGAGAGGCCGAGGCGGCCTGAGCGAGCGAGGCGTCCGGTGGCCCCTACCCACGAAGAGCTCGAGGCGCTCCTCGGAGCCATCCGCTCCGCTTGCGCCCCACCGGAGTGGTCGGCGGCGGTGAACCTGTGCCGGGCCGGGCGGGTCATCGGCCTCCGCGAGGATAGCGAGGAGATCGAGCTCAAGGTCTCTACCGGCAGAGGTCCCCTGGCCCTCGAGGTCTCGCTCTACCCCGCCGACGAGGACTGGGACTGTACCTGCGCCGCCACGGTGCGCGTCTGCCAGCACGTGGCGGCCAGCATCATCGCCGCCCGCGAGGCCCACGGGAAGACGGGCAGCGCCTTGCCGCGTCCCGCACAGGCCGTCGGTGCGGTCCGCTACCACCTGCGCAGGACGCCCCAAGGCGAGCTCCGGTACGGCCGGACCGTGGTCACGGAGGGCGTCGAGGAGCCCCTGAGCGTCTCGCTCACCGCGGCGGCCGCCGGACGCGGCGTGGCGCCGCCCGTGGCCATCGGCCCCCTGGACCTCGACCTCGAGGACCTGATGGGCCCCGTCGCCGAGGCGAGGATCCCCCGCGAGCGCATGGCCGCGCTCCTCAAAGCCCTGATGTCCTGCGAGGACGTGCGCCTCGACGGCGAGCGCGTCCGCGTCTCCGGGATGCCTGTCCTGCCCCGAGCCATCGTCGACGAGGAGGGCGACGGCTACCGTGTCCTCCTGGAGCCGGATCCCCAGGTGGTGGAGGTCTTCCCGAACGGCGCGGTCCTGCGCGAGGAGAAGCTCCGACCCGTCGGGGACGGGGGCTTGTCCCACGACCTCCTCCGCTCGCTGTCCCAGGGACGGCGCTATGGGCCCGAGCGGGTCACGGACCTGGTCACCACCCTCCTGCCTCAGCTCCGGACCCGCCTCCAGGTGCAGGTGCGCAGCGGACGCCTGCCGGGCCTCAGCTCCGAGCCGCCGCGCCTGGTGGTGCGCACCACCCTCGCCGGGGATCTGCTCGAGGTCTGCGGCGAGATCGTCTACGGCGATCCGGTCAGCGCGCGCCTGGTCGATCGGGAGCTGCACGTCGTCGGCGATACGATCCCCGTCCGGGATCCTGATGAGGAGGGGCGCCTCATCCGCCACCTGGCCACCGAGCTCGGCCTCGCGCCTGGCATCTCCGCCGTGCTGGACGGGGAGGCTGCCGTGGACCTGGTGGAGCGCATGCGACGCTCCGAGGCCAATCTGTCCGGCCAGGCCCACGAGCGCTTCACCCTGGCCCCGCCCCTCGAGGCGCTGGCCGCCATCGAGGGCGACGACCTCGACCTCCGCTTCCGCTCGCCCGCCGGACGCGCCTCGGCTCGCTCCGTCC
>CAZEHU010000260.1:0-5185 GCA_964511605.1 uncultured Myxococcales bacterium | reverse complement strand
GATTGGCGCACCTCCACGGGCTTGGAGGTCGGCTTCGTGCTGTACGGGCCCCGGGGCCTCGTGGCGCTCGAGGTGAAGCGCGGCGCTCGCGTCCGCAAGGAGGACCTCCGAGGCCTCCTGGCCTTCTCGGAGGACGACCCCATGGCCAAGTGCGTCCTGCTGCACGGCGGCGATCGCTCGCTCCACCTGGACGGCGTCGAGGCCCTACCCCGCGCGTCGTCGCTGCCCCGACTCGGGGTGCTGCTGGGGTCGCCGGAGGACACTTGGGGGGAGCCAAGCTCCCCTGGTTCGGGGTCCGGGAAAGAGCTCCGGGTCGTCATCGGCCTGCAATCGCCGCGCCTCCTTCAAGCGAACCCGGGTCAGGGCCTCGCCCTCCATGGGGGTTGGCGCAGCGGGACCTGGCCGGACTCCTGCTCCCTACCGGACCTCGTGCAATTCGCCTCGACGAGGGGATCGCGGCTGAGCCCATCGCGTGCTTAGGGAGCTCGGGGTCGTAGTGGTAGGCGCCGGGAGCACAGCAGAGCCAGAATCACCGCGTGAAGGGGGCGGTGGTGCGCGGTGCCCGCGTTCCGTCCGATCGGGTGGGGTCTACGAGGGGTGACGCTGGTGCTGGTACTCCCCTGGAGGCGAGCGTGGTGACACTCCTCCAATGGCTCCCGGGCTCCGTCCCGATCGGCGGCCGTGTGGCGAGGATCCACCTATGATTCCAGCGCTCTGCGTGACTCTCGGGCGGGCCCCTCATACACTGCCCGCATGCCGACGAGAAACCCGAGCGCGCGCGATCACCTCGAGCGAGTCGCGGCGGCGAAGCGAGCCGCGGCTCGAGAGGACGATGCCTTCTGGCTCTCGCTCCCTCCCGGGGAGCGCTTGCGTCGCTCTCTCCGCCACAGCCAGGAGACCATCGACAGCTTCACCTTGGGGATCGAGGCGGGCGAGCGGACACGAGCTCCAGCGGAAGACGAGGAGGCGAGAGCCTGGCGTCGTGTGCGCAAGCACATCGCGGGGCTCCGAGGCCCATGAGCGGAGAGCTCGGCCGCCTCCTGAGCTCCGCAGGCCGGCTCGCACGGATCTCCCGCCCCTCGGTCCGCTTCGAGGGCCACGCGATCCGCCCTCGCTTCCACCTCATCGTGCCGATGACACGGGCGGAGGTCCTGGGCCGGCTCGGCGAGGCCCTCGACGATCCCTCGGTGGGCGTCTCGGGCGGGGTGGCCCAGGGGCACGCACAGATCAACCTGCCGGAGCGACGCCGCTCCTTGTGGTCCCCCCAGCTCGAGCTGGAGGTGGAAGCCCACCCGGACGGCGCCGAGGTCTGGGCCCGCCTTGGGCCCCATCCCCACGTGTGGACCATGTACCTCGCCGCCCACGCCGTCGTCGGCTTCTCCGGCTTGGGGGCCCTCATGCTTGGCCTCAGCCAGTGGAGCATCGGCGCCGCCCCCTGGGCGCTCCTGGCGCTGCCGGTGGCCGCAGGCTTGCACGCCTTCGTCGCGGGGGCCGCCTACATCGGGCAGGCCCTGGCCTCGGAGGAGACCCAGCGCCTGAGGACGTTCATCGAGGACGTGCTGGCGGCGTAGGGTGTGCGCTCGATCTTGAGGTCAAGACCACGGAGCCCGGAGCGGATCCGCGGCGAGCCGTCCCCGCTCGGAGTGCACCCTTGTCTGCTGATTCTGGAAGCGCCGGACGAGCCACTCGACCTCCTCCTCGTGCCCGAAGCTGCGCACCTTGACGGCGAAGCGGCCCGCGCTCCCCTCACGATCGGGGCCGACCCAGATGACCTCGGCTCGCAGCGGCGCCACGGCCAGCCCGTCGATGGTGCTGATGCGCGTCGTGAGATGGACGGACGCTCCGACGTGGAGGACCAGCTCCGTGGCCTGCGCGAGGAGGAGGTAGCCCTCGCCCCCCAAGGCGACCAGGGTGATATTGGCCTGGTCCCGCTCGTGTCGGAGGACCACGTCCACCTCGCCATAGAGAGCCTCCGCCCCCGTGAGCCCGGCAGGGAGCAAGCCCGTGCCCTGGTGCACATGCCTGAGGGCACCGGGGCGCAGGCGAGCCGTGGGGCGACGGGTGGCGGCCGGGAAGCCGTAGCGAGCGTAGGTCTCGTCGATGCTCAGGGCGTGGGACTTCAGGTCCGTGATGCCGAGCACCTCGCGGAGGAAGGTGGTGAGCGTAGCCACCGGCCTCTCGCAGGCCGCCTCGAGCAGATCGAGGACCACCGTCGCCGGCCCCTGGCTCTCCGGGGCCGGACGGACGCGGGTGCGCAGGTGGATGGGAGGAACTCCCTCGTCGGGACAAGTGGCCACGACGTGCACATCCCCCTCGAAGGTCGTGCTGGGTCCCCTCCGGATGACGAGCTGCGACGCGTGGGCGGCGACGAGCTCCAGTGCGAGCGCCCCGGACCCCTCCTTTGCGTAGAACTGATCATGCAGCGCATGGGCGCGATCGACCATAGAGGCACAGTCGGTATCGGCCCGTGTTCCCTTGAGGGAAGTGCGAGCGAATCTGCCATTTCACGTGAAACCCGACACTCGTCGGGGGGAGGGGGGCGCGTGGGGGAGGGGCGCGGATCGAGGCTGTATCGGGAGCCGGATCGACCCGTCTACGAAATCGATCCCACGCGCCGCCGGTTCGCGCCAGGACGGGCCGAGCGATAGGCTGGACGCCTCGGGGCCCCTGCCTCGGTCGACCCGAACCCTCCCCCTCTGGAGCCCCTCCCCCTGGACCCGCGCCTCCGAGACCTGAGCCCGCTCCTCGCCCGCGTGCGCTGGCGTGTGAAGCTGCAGCGCGCGCTGGCCCTGGGCATCGGGGCGGCCGGACCGGCGCTGGGCGTGTGGGCGCTGATCCTCTTTGGGGTCAAGCTCCACCTGTGGAGCGCGACGATCCTCGGTCCGTCGGCCGTGGGGGCCGGCGGCCTGGTGATCCTAGCTATCCTCGGGGGCCTCGCGCGGCGGGTGGACGACCTCGATGCCGCCTGGCGCCTCGACCGCGCCGGCGAGCTCCACGAGCGGCTGTCCAGCGCGGTCAGCTTCACGCGGCGCGCGGGGGCAGGACCCCTGTCGCCGATGGAGGAGGCCGCCCTCCGCGACGCCGCGCGACATGTCGAGCACGCTCGGCCCGAGCTCGCGGCGCCTTGGAGCTGGCCGCGCCGCCTGGGCTGGGTCGGGGCAGCGCTGGTGGCCATCGGGCTCGCCTGGCTCCTCCACCTCCAGGCGCCGCAGGCGGAGGGTCTAGCCTTGTCTGCGCTGGTCCTGCCTGCGCCTCCCTCAGCCCGCAGCGCGGAGCTGAGCGCTGAGGATCGGGAGCGCCTCGCCGAGGAGGCCAAGAAGCTCGCGGAGCAGGCGAAGCGCGCCGCGGATCCGGACGTCCGCTCCTGGATCGACGCGCTCAACGAGCTCCTCCGGCAGCTCCAGGCAGGGGAGCTCACCCCAGAGGAGGCCCACACCAGGATGGCCCGCCTCGAGAAGGCCAAGGAGGCCTGGGAGGAGAAGGTCGGCAAGGATCTCGGCGAGGTGGCGGAGAAGGTGAAGGAGGCGGCCCAGAAGAAGAGGCCGCGCTCCAAGCACGCCGACCCCCTCTTCGAGGCCCTCCGGGAGGAGCGATGGGCGGACGCGGCGCGGGCCATGAAGGAGGCCCGGGCCAAGGCGGACAAGGGCCGCCTCTCCCAGAAGGAGCAGAAGCGCTTCGCTAAGGATATGAGGGACCTCGCCAAGCGCCTCGAGAGCGAGCGGCAGAAGCGCGAGCGGGAGGCCAAGCGCGACCGGGACCGCCTGAAGAAGAAGCAGAAAAGGCAGGGCGAGCGCTTCTCCCGCCGCGACCGGGATCGGCTCGAGAAGCGGGAGCGCCAGCTCGAACGTCTCCAGCGCCAGCAGCAGGAGATGAGCGAGGCTGGCCGGCAGCTCGAGCGCCTCGAGCGGAACCTCGGCCGCGCCGCGGCCGACCTGATGCGCCGCCTCTCGGAGATGGCCCAGGGCGGACAGATGAGCCAGGAGGACATGAAGCGCGCCGAGGACATCCTCCGCCGCCTCTCGGAGATGAGCCAGGGCCGCCGCCAGATGCGCGTGGCGACCGCTCGCCTCGTCGACATCGAGGAGATGCTGCGCCGGGCCGGCGGGGACAAGGGCAAGGACGGCAAAGGCCAAGGGGCCAAGGATCGCTTCATGCGCCTCGCCCGCGGCGGCGGGCAGCCCGTCGGCAAAGGCAAGGGCGGCAAGAGCGACGAGGAGGGCAAGGGCGACAAGGGCGAGGACCTCACGGTGCTCATGCCGGGCGGCAAGGGCGGCAAGAAGAGCGACCTCCTCCTCCTCGGCCAGGGCCAGGGCTCCCGGGGGCGCGGGGCCGGCCAGAAGAGCGGAGCCTCCGGCGAGGCCGGCGAGGGAGAGGGGGCGGGCACCGGCCACGACAGGAGCCTCTACGGGGGGGCCAGCGAGCTCGACGCCAAGCCCATCGACAGCCAGGTCTCCGGCGTCCACGGCGAGGGCCCCTCCCAGAGCCGCGTGGTCTCCGTGGCCGCCAAGAAGGGCTTCGCCTCCGCCGGCTGGAAGGCCGTGCACCAGGACTACCGAGAGGTGGTCGAGGAGGACATGGAGCGCCAGCACATCCCCGCCGGACAGCGACGCTACGTCCGGCGCTACTTCGACCTCATCCGCCCGCGCTGAGCGCGCGGCCCACGCAGGAGAGAACCCCGATGAACGACGCAGTCGAGGCCCGGGTCCAGGGATTCAAGGAGAGCATCGATCGCCTGCGCCAGGAGGTGCAGAAGGTCATCGTCGGCCAGCAGAGCGTGCTCGACGGCGTGCTCATCGCCCTCATCGCCGACGGACACGCTCTCCTCGAGGGGGTGCCGGGCCTGGGCAAGACGCGCCTCGTGCGGGCGCTCGCCGATGCGCTCGCCCTCGACTTCTCCCGCATCCAGTTCACGCCGGATCTGATGCCCTCGGACATCACCGGCACCAAGGTGGCGATCCAGGACGAGCGCGGCCACACGGTGCTCGACTTCGAGAAGGGCCCGATCTTCGCCCACGTGGTGCTCGCGGACGAGGTCAATCGAGCCACCCCGCGCACCCAGGCCGCCATGCTCCAGGCGATGGAGGAGAAGAGCGTGACCGCCGGGCGGATCACCTGGCCGCTCGAGCCCCCCTTCTTCGTCCTCGCCACCCAGAACCCGGTCGAAACCGAAGGCACCTATCCTTTA
>CAZEHU010000259.1:0-5201 GCA_964511605.1 uncultured Myxococcales bacterium | reverse complement strand
ACTTGTAGGCCTCTCACAGGTCCGATCGCCTTCCTTGATGCCGCCTATCTGGCCGAAATCGCCGATCTCGGGCGGCCCGAAGACTCGACGGGCCCCCAGCCCGCCTCGCCTCGCTTCGCTTTCGGTCCACTCGACCTCGGCGATTTCGCCTGGCGACATCCGACATCAAGAATGTCGAACGGGCCTGTCAGTGCTCCACGTGCCAGCTCCCTAGCACCCGCATGTAGTTCCCGCGCGAGTATGCACGGGGGTCGGGGCAGCGAGCCAGGCTCATGGAGCCGATCATCTGGCGCACGGACTCGTAGCCGCCCGCCTCCATCCACGTGACCAGCTCCTGCTTGACGGTGCCGATGTACTCGGGGCCGTGGCGGAGGAGGGCGGAGGTCATCTGGACGGCGTCGGCGCCCGCCATCAAGGCCTTGAGGGCGTCCCGACCCGAGTGCACCCCGCCGGTGACCGCGAAGGTCGTCGGCACATGGGTGTGGGCCGCGGCGAGCCACTGGAGCCGCAGGCGCAGCTCCTCGGGTTCGCTGAGCTCGAGGGTGTGGGAGACCTCGAGGGCGTCGATGTCGATGTCCGGCTGGTAGAAGCGGTTGAAGAGCACGAGGCCATCGGCCCCAGCGCCCGTAAGGCGGCGGAACATGTGGATCGGCGCCGAGAAGAAGGGGGAGAGCTTCACAGCCACCGGGATCCTCACCTCGGCGCGCACGGACTCGAGCACCCGGACGTGGCGCTCCTCGACGCCATAGGGGTTCTCCTCCGGCTGGAAAGCGAGGTGGTAGACGTTGAGCTCCAGCCCGTCGGCCCCCGCGGCCTCGAGCTCCCGGGCGTAGCGGACCCAGCCGCCCTGGGTCGTGCCGTTCAGCGAGGCGATCACGGGGATGTCCAGGGCCTCCTTGAGGCGCCCGACCTGCTCGAGGTAGCGCTCGGGCCCGAGGCCGAAGAGTGGCGGCTCCGGGAAGTAGCTCGCCGCCTCCGGGTGGCTGTGGGCGACCCCATCGGTGTGGGTATGCATCGCTACCTGATCGAGGGCGAGCTGCTCCTCGAACAGAGAGCGCATGACGAACGCGGCGGCCCCGGCGTCCTCGGCCTTGCGGGCGAGGTCGACGTGATCGCTGAGGGGGCTCGCCCCCACCATCAGGGGGTGGGCGAGCTCGAGGCCCATGTAGCGGGTGCTCAGATCCATCGAAGTCCTCTCCTCAGCCCGCGTCCGCGGGATCGCTCGGGCGGGGGCGCTCGGCCAGGGCCTTGTGGGCCTCCCAGCTTCGGTCCACCGCCTCCTTCGCCAGCTTCAGGAGCGCGCGAGCCCGGCCGGGATCGGTGGCCTTGAGCATGCGGTAGCGGGTCTCCTGGTAGGCGTAGTCCTCGAAGCGGGCGTCGGTGCGTCTCGAGTCGAGGAAGAGGCGCCCCTTGCCCTCATCGGCGCGGGGATCGTAGCGATACAGCGGCCAGTAGCCACAGTCCACGGCCCGCCGCTGCTGCTGGGCCCCGAGTCTCAGATCGAAGCCGTGGGCGATACACGGGCTGTACGCGATGAGGAGGCTCGGTCCCGGCCAGCTCGCCGCCTCCTGCATGGCCTTGACGGTCTGCTTGTCGGAGGCCCCGATGGCGATACGGGCCACGTAGACGTTCCCATAAGGGATCGTCATCAGGCCGAGGTCCTTCTTGGCCGTGGACTTGCCGGCGGCCGCGAACTTGGCGACCGCGCCGATGGGCGTGGCTTTGGAGGCCTGGCCCCCCGTATTGGAGTAGACCTCGGTGTCGAGGACGAGCACGTTCACGTCCCGGCCGCTCGCCAGCACGTGATCGAGGCCACCATAGCCGATATCGTAGGCCCACCCGTCGCCGCCGACGATCCACACGCTGTGGTGGACCAGGTAGTTCGCAAGGCTCTCGAGCTCCCGGGCCCTCGGATCGTCGATGCCGCCGAGCACCGAGTGCAGGCGGCGCACCCGCTCGCGCTGGGCGACGATGCCGGCTTCGTCCCTGGCATCGGACTCCACCAGCTCGTCCGAGAGCACCACCCCGATGGCGCCCTGGAGCTCCCGAACCAGCGTGCGGGCATGGGCTGCGTGCTGGTCGATCGACAGGCGCATGCCGAGGCCGAACTCCGCGTTATCCTCGAACAGGGAGTTCGACCAGGCCGGGCCTCGGCCCTCTCGATCGGTCGTATAGGGCGTCGTGGGCATATTGCCGCCGAAGATCGACGAGCAGCCGGTGGCGTTGGCGATCACCATGCGATCACCGAAGAGCTGGGTCGCCAGCTTGATGTAGGGGGTCTCGCCGCAGCCCGCGCAAGCCCCGGAGTACTCGAAGAGGGGCTCGAGGAGCTGGGAGCTCTTCACCGTGAGCTTGCTCGCCACCACCTCCCGATCCACCTCGGGCAGGGCGAGGAAGGCGCTGTAGCGGGCCCTCTCGCGCGCGGCGATCGGCTCGAGCACGCCCATATCGATCGCCTTGTGGCGCGGATTCGACTTATCCTTCGCTGGGCAGAACGCCACGCAGAGACCACAGCCCGTGCAGTCGTCCGGCGCCACTTGGACCGAGTAGCTGTGGTCCGGGAGCTCCTTGCCCTTCCAGCGAACCGCAGGCAGCTCGGTGGGGTTGAGGGCCAGGGCCCCGGCCGGGAAGGCCTTGGTACGGATCGCCGCGTGGGGGCAGATGAGCGCGCACTTGTTGCACTGGATGCAGATCGCCTCGTCCCAGACCGGGATCTCGTGGGCGATGCCGCGCTTCTCCCACTGGCTGGTGCCGGTAGGCCAGGTGCCGTCGGGCGGGAAGGCGCTGACCGGCAAGCGATCGCCCTGGCGCGCCAGCATCACGGCCGTCAGGCGTTGGATGTCGTCCGGGGCCTCTGGGGCCACGATGGGCCTGCGGCGGCGGGTGCTCGTGGCCTCGGCGGGCACCGGAACCCGCCGCACCTCGGTCTCGGTCTGGCGGACCGCCGCGGTATTCCTTCGCACCACCTCGTCGCCCTTCTTGCCGTAGGTCTTCTGGATCTGGGCGAGGATCTGGTCGATCGCCTCGTCGGTCGCGGCGAAGTCGGAGACGTGGAAGAAGGCGACTTGCATCACCGTATTGATGCGGCGTCCGAGGCCGGCCTCGCGAGCGATGCGCGAGGCGTCCACGGCCCAGACCTCGAGCTCCTTGTCGAGGATCGCCTGCTGGGCCTCCTGGGGCAGTCGGCCGAAGACCTCGCCGGCGGGGTAGGGCGCGTTGAGCAGCAGGGTGCCGCCCGGTGCGCAGGTCTCGAGGACATCGAGGCGATCGAGGAAGGCCCACTGGTGCACCCCGACGAAGCGGGCGGTCGAGATGAGGTAGGTGGAGCGGATCGGGCGCGGGCTCGCGCGGAGGTGGGAGATCGTCATCGCCCCCGACTTCTTCGAGTCGTACACGAAGTAGCCCTGGGCATGGCCGCCGGTGCACTCGGCGAGGATCTTGATCGACGACTTGCAGGCGCCGACGGTGCCGTCGGAGCCGAGGCCGTAGAAGACGCCACGGAAGACGTCGTCGGGCTCGATGTCGAGGTCGGGATCGTGGTCGAGGGAGAGGTGGGTGACGTCGTCGACGAGGCCTACGGTGAATTGGGGCTTCGGCTCGGCGGCGCCGAGCTCCTCGAAGATCCGGACCACCATCGCGGGGTCGAACTCCTTGGAGGACAGGCCGTAGCGGCCGCCAAGGATCTGGACGGAGGTGGCGGCGAGGCTGGCGATGACGTCGAGGTGCAGTGGCTCCGCAGGGGCGCCCGGCTCCTTGGTTCGATCCAGCACAGCGATGGTCTTCACGGCGTCGGGGAGCGCGGCGCGCAGGTGCTCCGCGGACCACGGGCGGTACAGGCGCACCTTGACGAGCCCGACCTTCTCCCCGCGCTCCACCATCCACTCGACCGTCTCGTGGGCGGTCTCGGCGCCGGAGCCCATCATGACGATGACGCGCTCCGCCTCCGGGTGACCCACGTAGTCGAAGAGGTGATAGCGGCGCCCGATGGCGGAGGCGAAGGCCTCCATCGTCTCCTCGACGTGGCGCGGGCACGCGTCGTACCAGGGATTGGTGGCCTCGCGCGCCTGGAAGAAGGTGTCCGGGTTGTGGGCGGTGCCGCGCACGACCGGGTGATCGGGGCTCAGGGCCCGGCGCCGGTGGGCCGCCATCGCGTCAGGGTCGAGGAGGTCGCGCATCGCCTCGTCCGCCACGAGCTCGACCCGCTGGAGCTCGTGGGAGGTCCGGAAGCCATCGAAGACGTGCAGGAAGGGGATCCGGCTCTTCAGGGTGGCCGCGTGGGCGACGAGCGCGAGGTCGTGCGCCTCCTGCGGGGAGCCGGACAGGAGCATGCCCCAGCCGGCCGAGCGGCAGGCGTAGACGTCGGAGTGGTCGCCGAAGATGCTCAGGGCGTGGGTGGCCACCGAGCGGGCCGCGATGTGGAAGACCGTCGGCGTCAGCTCCCCGGCGATCTTGAACATATTGGGCAGCATGAGGAGCAGGCCCTGGGATGCCGTGAAGGTCGTGGCGAGCGCTCCCCCCTGCAGGGCCCCGTGCAGCGCCCCGGCGGCCCCGCCCTCCGCCTGCATCTCGGTGACCGACGGGACCGCGCCCCAGAGGTTGCGCTGTCCCTGGGCCGCCCAGGCGTCCGCGTGCTCCCCCATCGGGGAGGAGGGGGTGATCGGGTAGATCGCGATCACCTCGCTGGCGCGGAAGGCCACGTGGGCCGTGGCCTGGTTGGCGTCGATCACCTGCGCCGGCGGCCCTCCCGGCGAGGTCGGGTGCCTCTGGGCCCGGCGCTCGGAGGGGGTCGACGTACGAGGGGCCGGAGGAGGCGTCGGGGTGTGTGCCATGGGGGTCCCACGAGCAATTCGCGGGCCAAGTCGGCTCGGGGCATGTCTCGGAGGGAAGCGGTGAGTGGGACGGCGTCGATGTCGAGCCGACCCCGCGAGCGAAGCGGCCGGCGAGGTCCAGGAGTACCGGGGGCATATCGACGACTCGTCGGACGCGAGATCGGCCGACAGCGGTGTTGGGGCGCCATCGAAGCCATGGACAGGGGGCTCCAAGTCCATCGACGTCTCGCGATCTGTGGGCTTCGACCCTGCTCGTCCTTGGACTCCTGTGGCATATCCCACGATCGGGCGCTCGGCGCCGGTCCGTCCGGCGGCGGCCCGCCGGCGGCCGAGCCCCCTGTGGCAGAGTTCGATGGTGTCCCCGCTGATCAC
>CAZEHU010000258.1:1393-5207 GCA_964511605.1 uncultured Myxococcales bacterium | reverse complement strand
TTGTGGGGATTGCGGGTAGAGACGACCAGCGGGGGGGGAGACGTGGGCTGCATGGACATCTAGGATACCGCGCCAGCACGACGACCGCCCCCAAGGATCTCCCATGGACAGCGACTCTCCCCCCCCGAGCGAGCCTTCGGGCGCCGGCGCCCTCGAGCGCTTCGGGGTCGACGAGCCCCTGCTCGCTGCCACCCTCGGGGAGGTACTGAGCCGCTCGGTGGACGACGCCGATCTCTACCTCGAGCATACGGTGAGCGAGGGCATCAGCCTCGAGGAGGGGCTGGTGAAGAAGGCCCGCCGATCGGTCCACCAGGGGGTGGGCGTGCGCGCCGTCTCCGGTGACCGCACCGGGCATGCCCACTCCGACGAGGTGGACGCTCGGCGGCTCCTCGAGAGCGCCCACGCCGCCCGCGCCATCGCGAAGAGCGGCGGCGCCGCGGGCTCCCTCGCTATCACCTCGGGCCGCCCCGCCCGCGACCTCTACCCGATCACCACCGCCGCCGTGGACGTCCCCCTCGAGCCGAAGCTCGAGCTGCTCGGCGCCATGGACGCCCGCGCTCGGGCCTACGATCCCCGTATCGAGCAGGTCATGGCCTCGCTGAGCGCGGAGGTGAAGACCGTCGTGATCGCCGCTGCGGATGGGCAGATCACCGTCGATGTCCGCCCGCTGGTCCGGGTCAACATCACCTGCATCGCTGCCGAGGGCTCGAACCGCCAGGTGGGCTCCGCCGGGGGCGGCGGGCGCTTCGCCTTCAGCGAGCTCGTGAGCGAGGCACGCTGGACCCAGCTCGTCGACGAGGCCGCCCGCCGCGCGATCCTCAACCTCGAGGCCATCGACGCCCCCGCCGGCGAGATGGACGTGGTCCTCGGCCCCGGCTGGCCAGGCATCCTCCTGCACGAGGCGGTGGGCCACGGCCTCGAGGGGGACTTCAACCGCAAGGGCACCAGCGCCTTCAGCGGCCTGATGGGCCAGAAGGTGGCCAGCGAGCTGGTCACCGTGGTCGACGACGGCACGATCCCCTCGCGCCGCGGCAGCCTGAACGTCGACGACGAGGGCACCCCCACGGGCCGAACGGTCCTGATCGAGGAGGGCGTGCTCACCGGCTACATGCAGGATCGACTCAACGCCCGCCTGATGGGCATGGAGGCGACGGGCAATGGCCGGCGCCAGTCCTATGCCCACGTGCCTATGCCCCGCATGACCAATACCTTCATGCTCGCAGGCCAGAGCGATCCGGAGGAGATCCTCCGCGGGGTCGAGCGCGGCCTGTACGCGGTGGCCTTCGGCGGCGGGCAGGTGGACATCACCAGCGGCAAGTTCGTGTTCAGCGGCTCGGAGGCCTACCTCATCGAGGATGGCAAGGTGACTCGGCCCGTGAAGGGCGCCACCTTCATCGGCAATGGACCCGACGTGCTCACGCGCGTCAGCGCCGTCGGCTCCGACCTCGAGCTCGATCAAGGCGTCGGCACCTGCGGCAAGGATGGGCAGAGCGTGCCGGTGGGCGTCGGCATGCCGACGATCCGCATCGACGGCCTGACGGTGGGCGGGGTGGGCGCATGAGCAGCGAGCAGCTCCAGAGCGAAGCAGCGGTCCGATTCGTGCTCGAGCGCGCGAAGGCCCACGGGGCCACCGCTGCGGACGCGCTCTTCGTCCACGCCCGCCGGACGAGCGTCCGCGTCCGCTTGGGGGAGGTGGAGCGGGTGGAGCAGAGCCGGGACAAGGGGGTCGGCCTGCGGGTCCTCGTCGGCCAGCGCACCGCCACCACCAGCTCGAGTGATCTCGATCGGGAGCGCCTCGAGGGGCTCGTGGCCCGGACCTGCGCGGCCGCTCGGGTCATCGCGGAGGATCCCGCATCGGGCCTGCCCGATGCGGGCCTGATCGAGGATCTCCCGGACCTGGATCTCGATCTCTACGACGCTGCGGTCACCGACCTCACGGTCGACGATGCGATCGAGACGGCCACCACCGCCGAGGCGGTCAGCCTCGACGCCGACGAGCGCATCTCCAATAGCGAGGGCGCCGAGATGAGCTGGGGGGCTCGCGAGCTCTTCCTCGCCTCCACCGAGGGGGTCGAGCGCACCCGCCGCTCGAGCTCCGCGAGCTTCTGGACCACGCCGGTGGCCGAAGCGGGGGGCAAGATGGAGCGAGACTATTGGTGGACCTCGGCTCGCTATCGGGAGGACCTCGAGGCCCCCGAGGCCGTCGGCCGCGAGGCAGCGCGCCGGGCGCTCCGCCGCCTCGGCGCGCGCAAGCCCGAGACCTGCCAGGTGCCCGTGATCTTCGAGGCGCCCATCGCCTCGCGCCTCCTCGGCAGCATCGCCGGGGCCATCAGCGGCTCGGCGGTCTACCGCAAGGCCACCTGGCTCCTGGAGCGCCTCGGCGAGCCCGGGGTCTTCGCGCCCGGTGTGCGCATCGTGGACGATCCTCACGTGAGGCGCGGCCCCGGCTCCAAGGACTTCGACGGCGAGGGCCTCGCGACCCGCCGCCTCGTGGTGGTGGAGGGCGGCCAGCTCCAGAGCTGGCTCCTCGACTGCTACACCGCCAGGAAGCTCGGACTCGAGACCACGCGCCACGCGGCTCGCGGCCTGGGCGGCACGCCGGCCCCATCGGCGACCAACCTCTGGATGGACCAGGGCGAGGGCTCGCTGTCCGAGCTCGTCCGAGCGACCGAGCGCGGCCTCCTGGTCACCGAGCTCTTCGGCTTCGGTGTCAATACCGTCACCGGGGACTACAGCCAGGGGGCCGCCGGCCTCTGGATCGAGGGGGGCGAGATCGCCTACCCGGTCAGCGAGCTCACCATCGCGTCCACCCTGCCCACCATCTGGAGCACCGTGGATCGTGTCGCCGCCGACGCCGACCGCCGGCGCTCCGTGAGCGCCCCGAGCTTCCGCGTGCCGAGGATGACGGTGGCGGGGTCCTGACAGGCCCGCCTCCGGCGCAGCGACGCGCTCAGAGCGCGTCGATCTTCAAGCGACCGTCGACCCGGGTGAAGGTGACGGTCTCTTCGGAGCCGTTGCCGAAGGCGATCAGCACCCGCCAGCGGGCGGCCGTGTCGTCCTGGCGATGGCTGACGGCGAGCCCGCTCTTCACGTTCTCGACGAGGCGATCGCCCCTCCGCCAGAAGCGGCCCTCGTCCTCCGCACGGAGTCGCTTCAGGTCCGCCGCCAGCTCTGGAGCGCTGACGGCCGCGACCGCCTCCATGTCTCTGGCGGCGATGGCCGCGGCCAGGGCCTCGAGCAGCCCCTCTTCGCTCTGGGAGGCCGATCGGACCGAGGAGGGCTGGGCGCTGGAGGCCTCGCCCGCCGGGCTCCCGCCCCCCTCTGGATCGGTCGCAGCGCCGGCCTCGGTGGCTGCGGGCGTCCCGCCTTCGGCCGAGGGCTCGTCCTTGGCGCAGGCCACGAGGCAGAGCGCGGCGAGGACGAGGGTGAAGCGAGACGAGGGGATCTGCTGGGGAGGCATGCTGGGCCGGGGAAGGGGGGGTCGGGGTGAGAGGATTTGAACCTCCGACATCCAGCTCCCAAAGCTGGCGCGCTACCAGACTGCGCTACACCCCGCGACGGTTCGTGCTGGGCTCGGAACCTGGGGATCCGGGCGTGGCCGCGGAAGCTATACGAAAGCCGGGTCGCGGTACACCCCGAAGACCTCGCGGAAGACGTCGCAGATCTCGCCGAGGGTCACATCCGCCTCCACCGCTCCGATGATCGGCTCGAAGAGGTTGGCGTCGCCCTCGCAGGCCTCGCGAACGGCCGCGAGGGCCGACGCCGCACGGGCCGCGTCGCGATCCCGCTTGAGGTCGACGATGCGCTGGCGCTG
>CAZEHU010000258.1:0-1383 GCA_964511605.1 uncultured Myxococcales bacterium | reverse complement strand
CTCGACGTGCCTGTTGACCCCGACGATGATGCGCTCGTGGGCGTCCACCTGCTTCTGATCCTCGAAGGCGCTGTCGGCGATCTCGCGCTGGGGGTAGCCGAGCTCCACGGCACGCACGATGCCGCCGAGGTCATCGATCTTCGCGATGATGGTGGCGGCCTCGGCCTCCATTCGGTCGGTCAAGGCCTCGACGAACCAGCTCCCGCCTAGAGGGTCTACCACCTCGGCCACGCCGGTCTCCTCGGCGAGGACCTGCTGGGTGCGCAAGGCCAGCTTCGCGGCCTCCTCGGTGGGCAGGGCGTAGGTCTCGTCCAGGCTGTTGGTATGCAGGCTCTGGGTGCCGCCGAGCACCGCCGCGAGGGCCTGCACGGCCACCCGCACCACGTTCACCATCGGCTGCTGGGCCGTCAGGCTCACGCCCGCGGTCTGGGCGTGGGTGCGCAGCCTCCAGGAGCGCGGGTCCTTGGCGCCGAAGCGCTCCCGCATGATCCGGGCCCACAGGCGCCTGGCCGCGCGGAACTTGGCGATCTCCTCGAAGAAGTCGTTGTGGACGTCCCAGAAGAAGGAGAGCCGGGGGCCGAACTCGTCCACCTCCAGCCCCGCCTCGAGGCCCGCCTGCACGTATCCGATGCCGTCGGCGAGCGTGAACGCCAGCTCCTGGGCCGCCGTCGCTCCGGCCTCGCGGATGTGGTAGCCGCTGATGCTGATCGCGTGCCAGCGCGGCATCTGTCGGGCGCAGAAGACCAGCATGTCCCGGATGATGCGCATCGAGGGGCGCGGCGGGCAGATCCACTCCTTCTGGGCGATGAACTCCTTCAAGATGTCGTTCTGCGTCGTGCCCCCGAGGGAGGCGAGCGGGATGCCGCGCTCCTTGGCCACCGCCACGTACATCGCCAGCACGATGATCGCCGGCGCGTTGATGGTCATGGAGGTGGTGACCTCCCCGAGCGGGATGTCCGCGAAGAGGCGCCGCACGTCGTCCAAGCAAGCGACGCTCACGCCCTCTCGCCCCACCTCGCCGGCCGAGAGCGGGTGATCCGGGTCGTAGCCCATGAGGGTGGGCATATCGAAGGCGGTGCTGAGCCCGGTCTGCCCCTGGGCGAGGAGGAAGCGGAAGCGCTCGTTGGTATCCTCCGGGGTGCCGAAGCCCGCGAACATGCGCATGGTCCACAGGCGCCCGCGATACATCGTCGGATAGGGCCCACGGGTGAAAGGATAGGAGCCCGGCAGCCCCACATCGGGAGGCGGAGGATCGGCGGTGTACAGATCCTCGAGCTCAAGGCCTCCCATCGTACGAAAGCTCCCCTTCCGCAGGCGGAAGGGGCGAGCGGCGTCCTCGTAGGCGGCGAGGTCCCGGTGGACGTCGAGGTGGTCGGGGGCGAA
>CAZEHU010000257.1:0-5211 GCA_964511605.1 uncultured Myxococcales bacterium | reverse complement strand
TCGCCGCCCTCGGGCTCGGCGTAGCGTAGCGGTGGCTCGTAGCGCAGGCCGACGAGCTCGGAGCCCTTCACGGTGCGCAAGACCTCGTAGGTGCCCTCGCCGAGGATAGCGTCGGCCCGCGCCGCCGCGACGATGAGCGTCTCCCCCTCCTGCTGCGCGTAGACGTAGTCGAGGGACTCATGGACCGCGAGGGCGGTGTTGGAGGGCAGGGTCCAGGGGGTCGTCGTCCAGCCGAGGAAGCTCGTCGCCTCCGCCGCGCTGAGGCGGAAGCGGACGGTGATGGAGGGATCGTCGATGGTCTTGTAGCCAAGGCCCACCTCACCGCTCGACAGGGCGGTCCCCCCCTGGGGCCACCACCAGAGGACCTTATGGCCCTGGTACAGGAGGCCCTTGTCGAAGAGGGTCGACAGGGCCCACCACACCGACTCCACGTAGCTCTGGTGGAAGGTGACGTAGGCATCGGAGAGGTCCACCCAGAAGCCGATGCGCTCGGTGAGCTCCTCCCACACGTCGGTGTAGCGGAAGACCGACTCGATGCAGCGCTTGGTGAACTCCTCGACGCCGTAGGCCTCGATCTCCTGCTTGCCGTGGATGCCGAGCGACTTCTCGACCTCCACCTCCACCGGGAGACCGTGGGTATCCCAGCCCGCCTTCCGCGGCACCCGATAGCCCCGCATCGTCTTGTAGCGCGGGAACAGGTCCTTGATGACGCGCGTGAGCACATGGCCGTTGTGGGGGGTGCCATTCGCGGTCGGCGGGCCCTCGTAGAAGACGAAGGTCTCGGCGTCGCGGCGCTCCTCGAGGGAGCGCTCGAAGATCCGGGCCTCCTTCCAGAACGCCAGGATGCGGGCCTCGGAGGCGGGGAAGTCGATCTTCGGGGGGACGCGCTGGAACATCGGTGGCTCGCTCGGCTCCGCGCTCGGTGGGCTCGGTCGGTCCCCGACAGGGGGCAGGGAGGCGGAGAGGCGGGAGAATAGCCGGGTCGGGCTCCGGGTCAACGCGGAGTTGGGTGGCCCCATCTCGGGTGGCACCGCCTGAGCCCCGCGCGCATCCGCCGCCGAGCGCTCCGGCTCCGAGGCGCGGCTTGATGGCAGCGAGGGCGCCGGCCGGCGTGGCGCAAGCCGCGACGACCAGGCTCACGATGGCAGCCCTCCCCACAACCAGCGGCTTTCTGGACCCCCCCGGATCCCCGTGCTACCCCGCCCGGTAAGGGCGGCGTGGCCTCGTGCGTTGCGCCAGGCCCATGCCTCCGGGTGCCCCGGCGCCCTCGCTTCCCGGCGCCCCGGCGCCTTCGCCGTCGAGGCCTGTCCCCATCATCAAGCTCGCGGCCCACCTCAGCCTCTTCCTCGTCGCCCTGCTCGCCGGCGTCGCGGCGGGTACGCCCGAGGCGCTCGAGAGGGCGGGGCGGCGCGCCGAGGTGGCCCTCGAGCGCATCCTCGATGTGGACCTCGAGTACGGCCACGTGGACTGGACGACCCGCGGCCGCATCACCCTCGAGGACGTGGTCGTCCGGGCGCGGGCGAGCACGGCCGCGGAGCCCGCCCTCATGGCCCTCGACCGCGTGCTCGTCGAGGCCGAGCCCGCCTGGTCGAAGCGCAAGCTCCGCCTGCGATCCATCGCGGTTCAGGGGGCCCGCGTCGCCCTCGTGCGTCGCTCCGATGGCTCCGACAACGCCCAGCGCGTGCTCGCGGGCGCGCTCGAGATCCTGCGTGGCGGCCGGGGCGACGATGCGGGCCAGGGCGAGGTCGCGGGGGCCGCCGGTCGCTTGTCCCGTTGGATCGAGCGCCGGGTGCCGGCCCTCTCGATCCAGGGCCTCGACGTGGATCTGGCCACCAGCCCCTCCTTGCCCCTCATCGGCCCGCGGGTGGCCCTGCGCGGCGGCGAGCTCGAGGTGTCGAATCCGGCCCTCCTCGTCGAGGACGATCACCTGGCGATCGACCTCCGCTTCGAGGAGACCAGCCTCGACCCGGGCCACGGCGTGGCGGTCCACGCCTCGCTCCCCCTCGCCGCCGTGCGGGACGCCGGCGGGGCGGCAGCCTCGCCCACCCTCGAGCTGTCATTCGATCGACCCGTGCGCGCCTGGCTCGGCCGGCGCGCCCTCGCGGCCTCGGCCCTCCGGTACTCCGGCGAGACGCTGAGCGCCGAGCGCGTCGCGCTGAGCGTGCCGCTTCTGGGCGAGGATGGCGTCGCGTCCTTCGAAGGCGCGGCAGGTCGCCGAGAAGGTGAGCCCGTCGACCCCGCGATCGCGGCCAGCCGCGTCAGCGTCCGCGGGGATCTCGGCGCCGCTATCCGCTCGGCGCGCCTTGCGCTGGCCGACGGGGACCTCGACGCCGCCCTCCGGGCGCTGGCGACGCACGTCGACGCCGTCGAGGTGATCGAGCCCGTCATCCTCTTCGAGCAGCGCCCCGAGGGGCACAACTTCCAGGATCTCGTCCGCCTCGATCCCGCCGCCGCACGAGAGCTCACCCCCCTCGATCTCGCAGGCCCCGACAGGGCCCTGGGGCCCGTGATGGCGGCGACCCGCACCGCCATCGAGCGCCTCACCCGCGGGGAGGTGGATCGCACGGGCATCGGCTTCCGCGCCTTCCTCACCGGTGGCTTCACCACCCTCGCCACCGACGTGCAGCGCCTCAGCGCGCTCCTGACGCGCGCGGCGAGCGCCCTGCCGGTCCGCGAGGTGGCGATCCGCGGGGGCCGCCTCGCGTGGCGGACCCCGCTCGGCGAGAGCCTCGCGCCCGAGGACGAGCACGCCAGCGTGGCCGGCAAGCTGGAGAACTTCGATCTCTCCGCCCGCAAGGAGGGAGAGCTCCTCGTCTTCGAGGCAGCGTTCCGCGTGCCCGGTTCGGACAGGGAGCGCAACCGCGTCGACGGACGCGTCCACCTCGGCACCGGCGATGTGCAGCTCCACGCCGCCGTCGACCACCTCCGCCTCTGGCCCTACCGCCAGGTCTTCCCCAAGCGCCTGCCGGTGGAGCGCAGCACCCGCCTCGAGGGCACCGATCTCTCCCTGGTCTGGAGCCCGAGCACCCAGGTGGCGCGGCTCGACGGGACCCTCGGCCTCGAGGGGGGCGTCTTTGCGTACCCGCCGCTGAGCCCGGAGCCACTCCGTGACCTGGACGTGGGCCTCGAGTTCTCCGGGCAGCTCGACGTGGGGCGAAAGACCATCGTGCTCGGCAAGAGCCGCCTCCAGCTCGGCGGCGTCAAGGCCACCGTGCGCGGCGATGTCTCCCGCTACGACGATCTGCCCAAGCTCACAGGGGTGCTGCGCCTCGACCGCTCCCGCTGTCAGGACATCGTCGACGCCCTGCCGCGGGGCCTCGCACCGATGCTCGACGGCCTGCGGGTCGATGGCACCCTCGCCTGGCAGCTCGACCTCTCCCTGGACACCTCCGACATGGAGAGCCTGGTCTACCACTCGCAGCCCGAGCTCCACGGCTTCCGAGTCAGCGACATGGGCACTCGCCTGAACCTCGATGCGGTGCGCGGCACCTTCCTGCACCGTATCCAAGAGGCGGACGGCAGCGTGCACGAGCTCCTCGTGGGGCCGGGCTCCCCGGAGTGGGCCGGCCTGGGCGACATCTCGCCCTGGATGGTGCAGGCGGTGACCACCACCGAGGACGGCAGCTTCTTCCGGCACAAGGGCTTCAGCACCTACGCGATCCGCCAGTCCATCGTGACCAACCTGAAGAAGGGTGGCTTCTACCGGGGCGCGAGCACCATCAGCCAGCAGCTCACCAAGAACCTCTTCCTGAGCCGTGAGAAGACCATCAGCCGGAAGCTGCA
Organism: uncultured Myxococcales bacterium; assembly: GCA_964511605.1. Taxonomy (GTDB): domain Bacteria; phylum Myxococcota_A; class UBA9042; order PHBI01; family JACKFB01; genus CAZEHU01. The sequence continues at coordinate 1,428 of CAZEHU010000257.1, read as the reverse complement.
GGAGGCCTTCATCACGTGGCAGCTCGAGAGCACCCTCGACAAGGAGCACATGATGGCCCTGTACCTGAACATCATCGAGTTCGGGCCGGGCATCTACGGCATCCGCAAGGCCTCGGAGGTCTACTTCGGCAAACACCCCGCGGAGCTCGACGCCCTCGAGGCGGTCTTCGTGGCCAGCCTGATCCCCAACCCCAAGCGCTACTACCACCAGTTCGAGCGCGGCGAGGTCACCGATGGCTGGCGCCGCCACCTTCGCTGGATCATGCGTGTGATGGTCGACCGCGGGAAGCTCGACGAGGAGACCTTCTACCGTGCGGCCCCCTACTCCCCCCGCTTTCGCGATCCTGAGGCCCCCCTCGGCCCCCGGCCCCAGGCGCCGGCGCCGGACGATGAGGTCTTCGAGGTGCCGGGCGAGGGCGGCGAGCTGCCGGGCTGGCCCTTCGACGAGCCGACCCCGACCCGCATGGAGCTCCACGACTTCCCTTGAGCGAGCGCGGAGGCCCCGGTGCGGCCGCTCGTGCCTCGATCTCGCAGTCCTGACTTGGCAGGCGTCTCCGATCGGCCGAAACTGAGCGCGCGATGCGCGCTCACGGTCCGCTGCCACGACCTCTTCTCACACCGATCACGGTGTGCGCCCTGGGTTTGGCGCTCGCGGCCGGAGGTCCCCTCGCTGTGGGCTGCGACGCCTTGAGCCCCATGGTCCTCGACGAGAGCGACGAGGAGAACACCGCCGGGGGCGGCTTCGGCGGGACCGAGGGCGAGCTTGGTGGCGAAGGGGGCTCCACCGAAGCCACAGCCTGCGAGGACGACTTCTGGGGCACCGGCGACCAGGCCGAGGAGGTCTGCGGCGTCGCCTACAACTGCCTGCTCGAGCACCTCGACACCTTCGATACCGAGCGCTGGATGGACAGCGCGCAGGCCTGTCTCGCCGAGGACTGGTGGTGGCCGCTGGGTGCCCCCTGCCTGAGCTGCTTCCGCACCTATTGGGGTTGCACCATCACGAACTGCAGCGCCTGGTGCGGCGGCGGCGATGCGGAGGACTGCACGCTCTGCGAGTATCAGCACTGCTTTGTGGAGCCGCCGGGCAGCGGACAGGGTTTCCAGGTGTGCTCCGGGATCCCCAACCACTACACCTGTGAGCTGGTCTCGAGCGTGCTCACCGACGCTGCCTCTTTGTAACCGTTCACGCCCCCCGGAATCGCGGCCCTGATGCCGGCTGAGACCTCAGCCAGGCAGGAGAAGCGGCGGAGGTCTGTGGTGCATTTCGGCCGCACATGCTCGGACGAGCCAGTCGAGCAGGTCGACGCCGCGCCTCCGGGCGGTCTCGACGACGGTGAGGAGTCTGGAGGTGCAGATCGCACTGTCCTCGCTCTGTGATCAGCGACAACTACACTTGCCGGTCAACGACAACTACTTCTGCCGGTCGGT
>CAZEHU010000256.1:0-5217 GCA_964511605.1 uncultured Myxococcales bacterium | reverse complement strand
CCGGCGGCCCCGAAGGACCGCGCGCGGGCGAGCGCATTGTACGGAAACCGGCGCTCCATCCCATAGTCCTAGTGAACCGGAGGTCACCGCGGCGATTACGTGGAGCGGGGGCGTGTGGTAGGGGCCCCCCCGTGCCACGCCTCCTCCTCCTGATGGGCCTCGTCCTCACCGCCCCCGTGGCGTTCGCCGCTGCCCTCGCGTCCGCGACCCTCGACGCCCGCTACTACGCCCTCGTGAGCGCCCAGCTCTTCGGCGTGATCTGTGCGGTCGTGCTCATCTCGACCCTCTTCACGGTGCTCTACCTCGTGGGCTTCGGCCGGCTCGGCCGCGGCCTGATCGTCGATCGCCTCCCGGTCTTCGTCGGTTGGACCCTCCTCCGCTCCCACCGGATCACCCCCACCACCCGCAGCCGCCTCACCAAGGGACTGCACGGGCTCTCGGGTGTTCCGCGCCGCCACGCCCTCCTCCTCTTGCTCGGGGGCGCCGTCCTCGGCCTGACCGCCGGCGGCCTCGAGCTCTGGCGCGAAGGCTCCAATGACCTCGCGGCGGTGACGAGCTACGCCTTCGTCCGCTGGCTCCAGGCCGATCTCCTCCTCGCCGCCCTGCTCGCCACCGGCGCGGCGCTCCCCGGGCTGCTCGTGGGCGAGCGCGGCCCCGCCCCTGTCGAGCGTGTCCGCTCCCGGGCCGCCGTGAACCTGACCACCTTCATCAGCATCGTCGGGGTCTCCATCGGCACCTGGGCGCTCATCGTCGTCTTGAGCGTCATGCACGGCTTCGAGGGAGACCTCAGGGACAAGATCCTGCGCACGCACGCTCACGTGGTCATCGAGCCGGAGCAAGCCTCCGGAGAGCTCGGCGATCCCTTCGCGATCCTCGATCCCATCGCCGCCATGGAGGGCGTCACCGAGGTGATGGCCTACGCCCACGGCGAGGTGATGATGGCCTCGGCCACCAATATCGCCGTCAACGTCGTCATCAAGGGGGTCGTGCCCGAGGAGCTCGAGGGCTCCGCGCAGCTCGAGGGGCGCGTCGGCCCCGGCGCCATCCCCTACCTCGATCGCCCCGAGGGTCTCGTCTCCGATCGATGGCGCTACCCCCTCGAGTCCGACCTGCGCCCGCGTATCGCCCCGGACACGGAGCATGACATCGACCTCGAGGTCCTGAAGCCGAGCCGCAAGGTGGAGGTGCCCCCGGCCATCCTCCTCGGCAGCGAGCTCGCCCTCAGCCTGCACGTCGACGTAGGTCAGGAGCTGCAGGTGATCTCTCCGGACGGCGACGTCGGGCCGACGGGGCTTCGCCCCAAGCTGCGCACCTTCCGGGTCGCCGGCTTCTTCACGACCGGCATGTACGAGTACGATCAGAAGCTCGCCTACATGGCCCTCGACGACGCCCAGCGCTTCTTTGGCCTCGAGGGCACCCTGAACCGTGCGGAGGTCCGCGTCGTCGACGCGGAGGCCACCGATCGGGTCGTCGCTGCGATCCGCGGCCTCGTCGCTGGCCTGCCAGCGGCGAGCGGGGCGAGCCCCCTCGAGGTCACCGACTGGCGCGAGCGCAACCGGAGCCTCTTCTCGGCCCTCCAGCTCGAGCGCATCGTGATGTTCGTCGTGCTCGGCTTCATCATCCTCGTGGCGAGCCTGCTCATCGTGAGCTCGCTCGTGATGTTGATCGTCGAGAAGGCCCGCGACATCGCTGTGCTCAGGGCCCTCGGCGCCTCGAGCTCCGCCATCGTCCGCACCTTCCTGGTCATCGGCGGCGTCATCGGCGCCATCGGCACCGCCTCGGGCCTGACGCTCGGCATCGCCACCTGTCAGGCGATCGCGATCTTCGGCGTCCCCCTCCCGCAGGAGTACTACATCTCCAGCCTGCCGGTGCAGATGGACCTCGTGGAGGTGGTCCTCGTCGGGCTCGCCGCCCTCGGCATCTGCCTGGTGGCCACCATCTGGCCGGCCCGTGAGGCCGCCGCCCTCGAGCCGGTGGACGGGCTCCGCCATGGCTGAGGATCTCCTCCTGAGCTGCCGCGGTCTCGAGCGCACCTACTCGATGCCCTCCCACGAGGGGGAGCCGGCCCGCGAGCTCCACGTCCTCCGAGGGGTCGATCTCGACATCGCCTCCGGCGAGATGGTCTCGATCGTCGGCCAATCGGGGGTGGGCAAGTCGACCCTCCTCCAGATCCTCGGCACCCTCGATCGGCCGACCGCCGGCGCCGTGTGCTACGGCGACATCGACGTCTTCGAGCTGCCCGAGCCTCGCATGGCGGCCTTCCGCAATGCCCGGGTCGGCTTCGTCTTCCAGTTCCACCACCTGCTCGCCGAGTTCAGCGCCCTGGACAACGTCCTGCTGCCGGCCCTCATCGCCGGTGAGAGCCGCAAGCGAGCCGTCGAGCGAGCCCGCCCCCTGCTCGAGGACGTGGGCCTCGCGGAGCGCATCGGCCACAAGCCCGGAGAGCTCTCGGGCGGCGAGCAGCAGCGTGTGGCCCTCGCCCGGGCCCTGGTGATGGGTCCGGACGTGGTCTTTGCGGACGAGCCCACGGGCAACCTGGACACACGAACGAGCGACGAGATACACAGCCTCCTCGCTGAGCTCAACACACGCACCGGGTGCGCCTTCGTGGTCGTCACGCATAACGAGAAGCTGGCCTGGCTGATGCAGCGGCACCTCCTCCTGAGCGGGGGGGTGGTACGCGAGCTCTCCGGTGCCGAGCGCCCCGAGGAGTTCCTGCCGAGGCGCCAAGGGTGAGCGCCGAGCACCTGAGGGGGGCCTCGCGCGCGCTGGCCCTGGTGGCGCTGATCACGGCCGCAGCCCTCGAGTCCCCGATGGCGAGCGCCCAGGCGCCGCCCGGCCAGCTCATGACGCCGGTGGTCCGAGGCATCGAGATCAGCGGCGTCGTGCGGGTCGATCGGGCAGGCGTGCGGGCGAAGATCTATACCCAGGTCGGCCGGAACCTCGATCCCGAGCGCCTCAGCGCGGACGTCGAGCGCATCTACCAGATGGGCTTCTTCGACGATGTGCAGGTGGGCGCCTCGAACCACCCCGATGGCGGCATCGTGCTCACCTACCACGTGGTCGAGCGCCCCACCGTGGTGGAGATCGCCTACGACCTGAGGGGCGACGCCGTCAGCGAAGACGAGGTGGAGAAGGTCGTCGATCTCAAGCGCTTCTCGATCCTCGACGAGGCGGCGATCCGCTTCAACCTGCAGAAGATCGAGGAGCTCTACGTCGAGGAGGGCCACTTCCTCGTCGAGACCTCCCACCGCGTCGACCCGGTCCCGGCTGCGCGCGGTGGTGGGGTGAAGGTCATCCTGATCGTCGACGAGGGGCGGAAGGTGGAGGTGCGCCGGGTCGACATCGTCGGCAACGAGCACCTCAAGGACGTGGACATCGAGGCCGTGCTCGCCACACGCGAGGGGAGCTGGTTCTCCTTCATGACCAAGAGCGGGCAGTTCAAGGAGGAGCTCTTCGATCAGGATCTGCAGCGCATCCAGCTCTTCTACCTCTCCAAGGGCTTCGTACAAGTGCAGGTGGAGCAGCCGATCATCACGCTCTCGGCGGACAAGCGCTCGATGTCGATCGAGATCCGCGTGCACGAAGGACCGCGCTACAAGATCGCCGGCGTGGACCTCGATATGGACGATGGACAGTGGCTCATCGAGCGTGAGGAGCTCGAGGAGACCCTCGGCTTGGGCGTAGGCGATACCTTCGACTGGCTCAAGATGCAGGCCGACTCCCAGGCGATCGGAGATGCCTTCCGGGATCGCGGCTACGCGAACGCCAACGTCGTCAATGGCCACGATCTCGACGAGGAGGCCCACACCCTCCGCCTCAAGTACATGGTGGACAAGGGCCAGCCGGTCTTCTTCCGCCGCATCGTCATCCGCGGCAACAAGAGCACCCGCGACAAGGTGGTGCGGCGCGAGCTGAAGGTCGCGGAGGGGGAGCTGTACAGCGCATCGAAGCTCAAGCGCTCCGAGCGGCGGGCCGGCGTGCTCGGCTTCTTCGAGTCGGTCACCGTCACCCCCCAACCCACCTCGCGCCCCGACCAGATGGACGTCTTCGTGGACGTCAAGGAGCGCAACACCGGCACCTTCCAGGTGGGCGCCGGCTTCTCGAGCCTCGAGTCCTTCGTGCTCACCGCCCAGATCGCCAAGGAGAACTTCCTCGGGCGCGGCCAGACCCTGAGCGCCCAGGCCCTCCTGAGCGGCATCCGGCAGCAATTCTCCCTGTCCTTCTTCGAGCCCTACTTCCTCGACAGCCGCTGGACCTTCGCGTTCGACGTCTTCAACTTCCGCGACGATCTGGTCGACTTCACGCGCCTCCGCACGGGCGGCAACCTGTCGTGGGGCTATCGCTTCACCGACGATCTCTCCCTCTCGCTGACCTACACGGTCGAGCGCGTGAACGCGGACATCCGCGGGACCTCGATCCCCATCAACCTGACCCGCCAGTCCGGCCGTACGAGCTCGCTGAGGAGCACGATGACCTGGGACTCCCGGGACAACCGCCTGTTCCCCTCCCGCGGCAACTACACGACGCTGTCGCTCGAGCAGGCCGACTCGATGTTTGGCTCCGAGAACGAGTTCACCCGCGGCGTGGCCCGCACCCGCTTCTACTTCCCGCTCTTCTGGGATCTGGTCTTCAAGACCAATACGACCCTCGGCTGGGTGACGAGCCCGGCCGGCGAGCCGATCCCCTTCTTCGAGCGCTTCTTCGTCGGCGGCATCTTCACGGTGCGTGGCTTCGACCGGAACAGCATCGGCCAGGATCTCCACGTCGGGGACCATCCCGACTCCGTGCTGCGCCCCTTCACCATCGGAGGCACCAAGGAGCTCATCCTCAACGTCGAGCTCGAGGTGCCGATCTTCGCGGAGGTGGGCATCCGCGGCGTAGCCTTCTTCGATGCCGGCAACGCCTGGGGGGATACCGAGCCCCTGGCCCCCCTCGACCTCCGCTCCTCCGCCGGCTTCGGCTTCCGCTGGCACTCCCCGGTGGGCCCCCTGCGCTTCGAGTGGGGCTTCCCGCTGCGCCCCCAGGAGGATGAGGATCCGATGGTCTTCGAGTTCACCATCGGCAATTCCTTCTAGATGTCGCCGAGGCCCCGCCGCCGCTGGGCCCCGGGGGGCCGCGATCACCAGGGAATGCAGCCCCTCCCCGCCAGTTGACACACCCGATCCGGGCGGGCTATCAGCCGCGCCGCCCGCTCCACCTCAGGAGGCTCCCGTG
>CAZEHU010000255.1:0-5241 GCA_964511605.1 uncultured Myxococcales bacterium | reverse complement strand
GTGGCGGCGGCTACGGCGGCGGCGGCGGCGGCCGTGGTGGCGGTGGTGGTGGCTACGGCGGCGGACGCGACCGCCACTAGGCCCACCTCGCGAGGTCGTCCTGATGTCTCGGCATCGGGGCGGCCCGTGTGAGAGCCGATGGAGGCGATCCCGGTAGGGGTCGCCTTCGTGCGTTCGGGCCCACGCACCGATCTCGCACCGACTCCCAACGCGCCAACCGGGGGGCGCCGCTCACCGACCCTCCGGCGCGCCGGGCCAGTCGGTCGCAGGCAGCGTGCAGCCGATGATGCCGTCGCCGCTGGCCGGGGCGGCGGCCCGGATCGTGTAGCCGTCCACGACGGCGCTGAGGCCGCGAAAGCGGGTCCCATCCTCCGAGCCCCAGGTATTGGCGGCCACCAGCGCCGCCCCGCTGTCGGCCATTCGCCAGGCCCAGTAGGGCCAGACGTCGTGATCCTCGTCGATCCAGTTGGTGGGGAAGGCCACCGCCCGGAGATCGGCGGAGCGCACCCACTCCGTGAAGCTGTCGTCGTTCAGGTCCATGCAGATGCCCACGCCGAACGCCCCAGCCTCGCACTCGAAGCGCTGGTAGCCGGTGTCCCCCGGGGTGGCCCAGGGAAGGTCGGCCTCGTAGAGCAGGGTCTTCCGGTAGATCCCTGCGAGCCCCCCTCCGGGGTCGACGATCATCGCGCTGTTGTACAGGGAGTCTCCGGAGAGCTCGGGAAACCCGCACACGAGCCAGGTGCCGTGCCGCGCGGCGATCGGCGCCAGGGCCTCGAAGGTGGCGCCCTCCGGGGGCTCTGCTACGGCTCGGACGTGATCGGCGGAGGGGTGGACGTAGCCTGTCACCGCCATCTCCGGCAGCACGCAGAGGTGCGCTCTCGCTGCCGCTCGATCCGCGAGGGCCACCAGCGCCGCGCGGGAAGCGTCGAGGTCCTCGCGCCTCGCCTTGAACTGCACCGCGCTCACCCGCATGGTCCCACTCTACCTCTCTGCGCTACGCTCTGCGCGTTCCACGACGAACCGCCCCGGGAGCCCCGTGAAGGACAAGCACGTCCGCATCCGCATCGAGCAGTGCCTCGCCCTGGCGAAGGCGTCCAACTGTCCACGCCGCAAGTTCGGGGCGCTGCTCATCGATCCAGACCGCAACGTGGTGCTCATGGACGGCTACAACGGTGGCCCTCGCGGTGGGGGGGATCTCTGCGGCGGCGTCGAGTGCTTGCGCGACTCCCAGGGGGTCGCCAGCGGTACGCGGGTCGAGATCGGCTGCCACCACGCGGAGATGAACGTCGTCTGCAATGCCGCCGCCAACGGCGTGCGGTGCCGGGGCGCGTGGCTCATCGTCACCGGCGAGCCCTGCACCATGTGCGCGAAGCTGATCCACCATGCCGGCATCGCGCGGGTGCTGGTGGTCGACGGGGGCTATGCCGGCGCCAATGGGGTCATCTACCTCCGCGATCACGGTGTGGACGTCGTCCCGGTCGAGGGCCCGCGGGATCCCCGCGCATGACGCGCCGGCGGCCCGCGCTCGCGCCAGGTCTCCCCTGGGTCTCCTCTGCCCGCGCCCTCGGGCTCTCCGCCCTCGTGGTGGGGTGCACCGCGCTCACCGCGTCGGAGGTGGGCTCCGGCACGGCGCCCGCGGCTACGGACGGCGCGGGGCCCGCTACGGCCCTGGGGACCCACGACGCCGCGGGTTGGCTCCCGGGGTCCGACGCTCCCACCCCGGCGGATGTGGGACCGGTCCACGATCCCGACGCCACGCCGGTCGGCGACGCGCCCACGGGAAGCGACAGCGAGGCGCCCGCGGGCGATACCGGCACCTCGGGGGCCTGCGATCCTGCGGCATGTCCCGCGGCCACCGAGCCTTGCCACCGCGCGGCCTGCACCGCCGAGGGGGGCTGCGGCGTCGAGATCGATCCGGACGCGGCGTGCGACGACGAGGATCCCTGCACGCTGGGGGATGCCTGCAGCGCGGAGGGCCTCTGCGGCGGCACGCCCCTCGACTGTGACGATGGTGTGGCCTGCACCAGCGATGCCTGCAATCCCGCCAGCGAGGACTGCGTGAACATCCCCAGCGGCGACTGCTCCTGCTTCAAGCTGGAGGATCCCATCTGCGTCGATGGGGATCCCTGCACCCTCGATCTCTGCGACCTCGAGACCTTCACCTGCGCCCTCGGTCCCCTGCTCGGCGCCTCCTGCGACGACGGGGATCCGTGCACCGATCTCGACATCTGCCTCGCGGGGGGCCTGTGCGCTGGCAGCCCGAAGAGCTGCTCGGCCGGCAACCCCTGCCTCGAGGGGAGCTGCGATCCGGCAGCGGGCGGCTGCGTCGAGACCCCCGGGGAGGGGGCCTGCGACGATGGCGCCCCCTGCACCGCCTCCGCTGGGTGCGTGGACGGGGGCTGCGAGGGCGGCAGCTGCGCCTGCGACGATGGGCAGGCCTGCACCTTCGAGGATGCTTGCACGGCGAGTGGATGCACGGGGGTGGCGCTCAGCACGTGGACCAAGGCCATGGCCGGCGCGGACGCCGATCTTCTGCACGCCGCCCTGCGGGGCCCTGATGGCGATGTGGTCCTCGTCGGTGAGACCGCCTCCTACACGGCCGAGGGCGTCGATGGATGGCTGCTCCGCTTCGACGCCGGTGGGGGTCTCCTCGCCAGCTTCCTGTTCGGCGGCTCGGGGCACGATGCGCTCCACGATCTCGAGCCCTTGTCGGGCGCCGAGGGGCCAGCGTGGGTCACGGCCGGGACCGCGGAGAGCCCGGACAGCGGCCAGCCGCGGGCCTGGATCATGGCGGTGGATGCCCAGGCGGAGATCGCCTGGGAGGTCCACCACGATCCCGGCTGGGCGGAGCTGCGGGGACTCGCCCCTCGGGATGCAGGCTGGGCCGCCGTCGGCCGGCGCAAAGCGAGCGGCGCCGGGCAGGCTGATCCCTGGCAGCCCTGGTTCGTCCTGCTTGGCCCGGAGGGACAGCTCATCACGGAGAAGCTCTATACCGACGCCGTCGCGTCCATGGCGGGCGGCTTCGATCACATCGTGCGGGCCGCCCCGCCCGGGGAGATCCCCCCGCCCGACGCGGGCTGGATCGTCGCGGGCACCATCGAGGACGCCGCCGGGGGCCGCTGGATGCAGGTCCTGCACGTGGACCACTCCGGAGGCGTGCTCTGGTCCAAGGCCTTCGGGCCGAGCCTCGAGGAGGAGCTCGCTGCGATGGTGGCGACCTCCACCGGCTCCGCGGTCCTGGGCACCACCGGCCTCGGCACGGCCGGCGCCCGGGACTGGCGGCTGCTGCGCCTCGACGGGGCGGGCTCGACCCTCTCGGAGGTCACCTGGGGCTCCACCGCCGACGAGCGAGCGGCGGCGTTGGTCGCCGTGGGCTCCGACCTTGTGGGCTTCGGCACCCGTGCGACAGCGGAGGGTACCGACGAGGGCCTCGTCGTGCGATGGGCCGCCTCTGGCGCCGTGACAGGTGTGACGGCGATCGGACCGGACGAGGCCGCAGCCGAGCTCGCCCTGCGCGTCGCGGTACCGGCCGACGCTGCAGGCGGCGCCTGGCACCTTGCCGGCGGGAGCCGGGCCACCGCGGGTGCGCCGGAGGACGGCTGGGTCGCCACCCTGGACGAGGGCTTCGGCGAGAGCTGTCCCTGACCTCGCGGCGGGTTCGGGTTGCCTTTTTCTTCGCACCGGCTCAAGTCCCGGGACCGCGATCCGACCTGTGGAGAGCCGGGAGGCCGGGGTGTGTAGAAACAACCCGCAGCACCAACCGCGTCGAAGTTCGACGCACCCCGCCTCGGTCCTCCGGCTCCTACATAACCCCAGCACCTTGTGGCGAGCGTCGTCCTGGACTCCAGGGTGGCGCTTCGCTGCTTGTGGCGGGGCGGGGGGGTCAGCGACCCCGCACCTCGAAGCGCACCCGGCTCACGAGCTGCCCGGCCCGGGTCTCGACGTCCACCAGCCAGGCTCCCTCGGGTCGCTCGGGCAGGCCCTCGTCGCCCAGGGGCGCCACTAGCCTCAGGGCGCGGGGCTTGTCGTCGATCCCGAAGCTGGTCGGGATCCGGGTGGCCACCGGCCTTCCCTCGAAGCGCCACCGGAAGGTGTAGCCCGCGGCGCTGTGGGCTCCGGATGGATCGATGACGGTGACCGAGGCCTCGAGGTCCTCGACGCGATCGGCGCCGAGGGCCTCCACCTCGAGGGCCAGGAGGCCGTCGGAGCGGCGCTCGAGGCCGACGGCCGCGCGATCGACGGACAGCGGAACGGGCGGGATCCACGGAGCCAGGCGCCAGGCGCTCACGCCGGCCAGCAGGAGCGCGAGGGTCAGGGCGCCGAGGGATCGGCTCTGACGCCACCGCGAGGCCGGCACGTGCAGGGTGTAGAACGCCAGGACGGCAGCGCAGGCGGAGCCGACGAGGACCGCGAGGGCGGGGAGCTCGGGGGCAAGGGAGGGGAGGGCGAGGCCGAGCGCGACGAAGAGCGCGAAGCCGTAGAACGTGGCGGCCAGCGCTCTGTAGCGCATCAGCATGCCGTCGAAGAAGAGGTCGAGCGTGGAGGCCAGGGCCGCCACGCTGAGGGCGATGGCGAACGCCACGTTCGGGGCGTCGAGGCTGGCGGCGCCCCAGTAGAAGGGCAGGGCGAAGAAGAGCATGCCTTGGTAGAGCGTCTTGAGGACCCAGGTCATCGCGTAGAAGCCGACGACGCGGGCCGCACCCTCGAGCTCTCGCTCCCGGCCAGCACCGAAGACGCGGAAGAGGCCCAGGCTGCTCAGCCAGAGAGCCACCAGGCTGGGGGCCAGCCAGCGGGCCTCCTCGAAGCCCTTGGCGGCGAAGATCGCCACGAAGGCCCCGGCGCTGAGCTGCCAGATGCTGTGGGCCCACCAGAACAGGCTCTTGTGGCGGGCGAGCCAGCCTGCCCGACGCCCCTTCGGGGACTCCGAGCTCGAGGGGGTGCCTTGCGAGGGTCCAGGGCCTGCCGGCGGCTCGGAGCGAGCGGCGCTCACGAGGACCGGGGACCCTCCGCCGCAGGCGGCAACGCGCTGGCCAGATCCACAGCGAGGCGACGGACGATCTCGCCCCTGAGCGCCTCGCCCTCCTCCGGCTGGAAGGGGGTGGCGACGATGACCATGCTCATCTTGATGCTCATGATCGTCCTGATTCTGGCGATGAAGATGATGAACATAGCGGCCCCCAGGGCGGCTGGTCGGGAGTTTAATTATAATTTTGGCTCGAATGTGGGCCTTTTGGGCTCCAG
>CAZEHU010000254.1:0-5242 GCA_964511605.1 uncultured Myxococcales bacterium | reverse complement strand
AGGCGCTTGTAGGCTCGGCTGCCCCGCCGGCCGCGGGGCGGCAGCCGAGCTCGTCGTCGCTGTCCCCGTCGCCTACCTTGTCCGGGCCGTCCTGCCGCCTGACCCGAAGAACGTCGAGCCTAGTAGTTGGGCTGGGGCAGGTGCTCGGCGGTCAGCGTATTCGACACGTACATGTGCGGCTCTCCGTGCCAGACCCTGCGGAACGTCGCGGTGTACTGCACGGCCCGCTTGGCGTAGCGGCGCGTCTGGTCGTAGGGGATCTCGTCGATGAGCTGATCGAGGTCCCGATCCGGGTTCGCCTCGAGCCAGCTCATCACCCGGTGAGGGCCGCAGTTGTAGGCCGCCGCCGCGAGGGGCTCCTGGCCGTGGAACTGCTCGAGCAGCCGACCGAGGTAGTGGCCTCCCACATAGATCCCGGTCGCGGGCGCGAGGAGCCGCTCCGGGCTGAACTCGCCGAGCTCCAGCTCCCGGGTCGCGCGGCGGCCTGTCTTCGGGATGACCTGGATGAGGCCGTAGGCGTCCGAGACGCTGATGGGATGAGGATGGAAGGTGCTCTCGATCGTCATGATCGCGTACAGGAAGTAGGGCGGCACCCCATGGAGCTCGCTGTACTCCTCCACCAGATCTCCGTAGGCGATCGGGAACGCCTGCCGCCAGCGATCGAGGTCCCAATGGCTCGGCGCTCGGTCGAGCCCCCCGCTCTCCATGATCTGCTTGCGCATGGCGTAGGGCTCGCCGAGCGCGATCTGCGCATCCCGGAGACGCTGGGTGAACCGACGATCCTTGGCAGCTCGCGCGAAGGTACGCGCCGTACGCCCGGATCGGCGCCCGGCACGCCGGATCTTCGAACCCCCCGGGCCCTTGCGGGTGGAGCGATTGTCCAGGATCGGCGAGCGAGCGCGGCCCACCAGGGCGCTCGGGCCGCGGCGGCGGAGCTCCCGGCGATCCGCGTCGATGACGAGCAGCTCCTCCCGAGCCTCCTCCACGAACCCGAGGCGCTCGAGCTCCACGGCCCGGAGGGCCTCCACCGCGACCTCCCCGTACGCATCGGCGAAGACGCTCAGGGCCCTCTTGCGCACCTCCGCGGGGGCCGGGGCGACCGCGTGATCCCACGCGGCCCCCTGCACGCTCGGCGGCCAATGGAAGGTCGAGCTCCGGCCGGCGGCGGTGGCGGTCACGCTGAGGGTATCGGCGATCAGGCTCGTATCCCCGAGGGCGGTCCGCGGATCCCGAGGGGCCGTGCCCATCAGCTCGGCGATCCGGCTCCAGGCTTGGATGCCGTAGTAGGCCAGCGGCTCGTCGAAAGCGAGGGCCTCGAAGCGCATCCGCGCCTCCTCGCTGCGTCCCGCCTTCATCAGCCCGCGGGCCATCCAGTAGCGGGCCCAGCTCCGGTACTTGCGCTGGGTCGAGGCCACCTCGCTGAGCAGGGGCAGGGCCTCGTCGATGCGGCCCTGGTGCAGGATCGACCAGGCCAGGAGGCGTCGGACCTCGCCGCCCGCGCCGCGACGCTTGGCCAACAGGCGCCAGGACCGCTCGGCGGCATCGTAGCGGCCGTGGGCGGCGCGGAAGCGCCCGACCTCCTTCCAGTAGGCGGTGGACCTGCGGCCGCCATGGGCCTCCCCGAGGGCGGCCTCCGCCTCGTCGTGGCGACCCAGGGCCCCGAGGGCCCAGGCCTTCTTGCGATCCGAGGCCACATCGCGGCCATGCTCCTCGAGCCAACGCCAGAGGCCCAGAGCCGCCTCGTGCTGCCGAGTGCCACGGTAAGCGGTCGCGAGGAGCTCGGCGACGTGCAGCTCACGGCTCTCGAGCCCCTCGGTCCGCGCGGCCTCGAGCATGGGCTTCAGGCCCTCGATCGCCTCCTCGAAGCGGCGCTCGCTCACAAACCACTCGAGCTCGTCGAGGCGCTCGGCCTCGGTGAGGGTGTTGGCGTTCGCGTAGCCGCGGGCCTCCAGCGCGTCGAGGGCCTCCGAGGCGCGGCGCGCGGAGGGGCCATCGGGAGCGTACCGGAGGATCGCCCGGTCGAGATGGATCGCCCTGGCGATGTGACCCTCCTCCTCCTCGAGGCGGGCCAGCTCGGCCCGGGCGCGCCACTGCTCGGGGGCGTCCGGCCAGGTGTCGAGGAGCTCCTTGTAGGTGCGCCGGGCGAGCCGCGCATCGCCCGCAGCCTCGTGGGCCTCGGCCTCCCGAGCCGTCGCCTGGACGACCTTGGGACTCCAAGGATCGCGGGCCACTCGCGCGTACAGCCGCGCAGCCTCCTTGTGCTCGCCCATGGCGCTACGCGCTTCGGCGAGCTCATAGAGGAGCAGATCGTCCAGCACGCTGCCATCGCGACGGCGCGCGGCGGCGATGGCGGCCTCGAGCACCTCCACTGCCTCCGCGGGTGCGCCCTTGGCGACCAGCGCCTTGCCGAGCAGGAAGCGGGCGTCGGACAGCGAGTCGCCCTCGAGGCCGGTCGCAAGCGCCGAGCGGAGGGTACGCGCCGCATCCTCGAGCTCCCCGGCGTGCAGGGCCTCACGCCCCTCGCTGAGGAGCTGAGCACCAAAACCATCGGGGGTCTCCGCGCTCGCGGGCATCGCCAGCATCAGCCCGGAGGATCCGAGGATCAGGACGAGAGCGAGGCGTCGGCGGGACTCGAGGCGGCGATCGATCACGATGATGCTCCGTGACCCGTAGAACCAAGGGGCGGGTCGCTCCATGCCCCATCGTGCGGAGCGCTCGCAACGCCGGCAAATTTCCAGACGAAAGCCCCCGGGATGACGGGCTTTCCTGGCGGCCCCAGGGCCCCCGCACGCCGGTCCCCGGCAGGGCCCTGCTCTCCGTCTCAGCGCCTGAGCCCCTGGGAGCGAGCGCAGCGAGGGGAGCGAGCAGCTACTTGGCGGTGGCCTTCTTGGCGGTGGCCTTCTTGGCGGTGGCCTTCTTGGCGGTGGCCTTCTTGGCGGTCGCCTTCTTGGAGGTCGTCTTCTTGGGTGCGGCCTTCTTGGCGGCGGCCTTCTTGGCGGCGGCCTTCTTGGCGGCGGCCTTCTTGGGCGCGGCCTTCTTCACAGCCGCCTTCTTGTTCGCCGGCGCCTCGTCGGATTCGCCGGCTGTGGCCGAGTCCGCCGCGGCGATCGCGAGGGAGGCGGCGGCCGCCACCAGGTGGCCGGCCTCCTCGGCGGCGGCGTCGAGGACCGCGGCCCCTTTGGCCTTGAGATCCTCGATGATCGCCTCGGCGGCGGCTTGCGCCTCCTCGGCCGCGCCGACCCTCTTCTTCTGCTGGCGCAGCTCCCACTCGAGGGCCGCGACCTGGTTGTCCATCTCGCGGAGCGCGCGCTTGAGGTCCCGAATGTCGCCCCGGGTGACCAGGTTGAGGGTCTTGGCCAGACCCTCGGCCTGCCTCTCCCAGCTCTCGCGGACGTCGGAGCGCAGGTTGATCGCCTTCCGGAGGGCGTCGTGGAATTGGGGGCTCGAGAGCAGGCTGAGCGCCGCGCGCGAGCCGATGAGCTGTCCGGCGCCGCGGGTGAGGGTCGACTTGAGCATGTCCAGCATCACAGGGTCTCCACGTCCGTCGCGCCCCTCCATTGCGAGAGGGCGACGGATGATGGGTGGGGCCGGCGGGCACTGTCAACGGCGGTCCGGTGCACTCAGCCTTGCCCGCGGGGCCCCCGGGGGCTAGCTTCCGCCCGCCGTGACGGACCGCGAACCCAGCTCTGCCCTCCGCACCGGAGCGCCTCCCCCCCTCCCCGAGGGGGCGGTGCGCGCGCGCGGGTTCCAGCCCACGCCCCCGCCAGCTCTCGTCGATGGGCACCGCCGCTCGGTACGCTACCTGCGCCTGAGCGTCACCGATCGCTGCAACTTCCGGTGCCGCTACTGCATGCCGGAGGAGGGCCTCGCTTTCGTGCCCCGCACGGATCTGCTCACCTTCGAGGAGATCGAGCTCCTCGTGCGTGCCTTCGCCCGCCTGGGCGTCACGCGCGTGCGCCTCACCGGCGGCGAGCCGACGCTCCGCCGGGACATCGTCGAGCTGGTCTCCCGCCTCGCGGCCATCGAGACGGTCGAGGATCTGGCCATGACCACCAACGGCTGGTGCCTCGATCGCCTCGCCGCTCCGCTCGCCGAGGCGGGCCTCGAGCGCTTGAACATCAGCATCGACACCCTGAAGCCGGAGCGCTTCCGCTCCCTCACCCGGACCGGGGAGCTCGGGCGGGTCGTCGACGGTATCCGGGCCGCACGCGAGGCGGGCCTCGGCCCGGTGAAGCTGAACGCGGTCGTCGTCCGCGGCTTCAACGACGACGAGCTGGGCGACCTGGTGCGCTTCGCGGCGGACGAGGGCGCCCTGCTGCGGTTCATCGAGTACATGCCCATCGGCCTCGACGGGTTCTGGTCCGGCGCCACCTTCGTACCGCTCGACGAGGTGCTCGAGAGCCTCTCGGGGCCCTTCGAGATCTCGGACTCCATCGGGCGCGGGGCCCGCGCCGAGGTCACCGGTGAGGGGCCCGCGGTCTACCGCCTCCTCCGCCCTCGCGACGGCGGAGAGGCCGTGAAGGTCGGCTTCATCCACGCGGTCAGCCACGCATTCTGCTCGTCGTGCAATCGGGTGCGGGTCAGCGCGACGGGGACGCTCCAGGAGTGCCTGGCGTTCGCCGGCGAGGTCTCCCTGCGCGACGTGATCCGTGCCGGTGCGGATGCGGAGACCCTCAGCGCCGCGATCGAGGATGCCCTCTTCGGCAAGGCGGCGGGCCACCGCTTCGATGCCAGCACCGGCGGGGTCCGGGTCCCCCTGTCCATGAGCGTCACGGGAGGCTGAGGTGAACGAGCCCGGTCGAGATCAGCCCGGCAAGAAGCGCAGCGGCTATCCCTTCATCGTCGCGGCGATCGTGGCCGTGGGGCTGCTCCTCGTGGTGAAGTCCAGCTTCTCCTCGGGCTCCTACAGCCTGGAGATCGCCGCGGTCCTCGAAGATCCGGCCCGCTTCGCCGGCCGCGAGCTCAAGGTCGTCGGCCACATCAAGGAGGGCTCGGTCTCCACCCACGCCACCTCGACCACGGTGGAGACCCGCTTCTCCATCCACGACGGCAAGGGCGGCGAGCTGCCGATCGTCTACCCACACAACCCGCCGGATCCCTTCAAGGAAGGCCGCCAGTGCATCGTGGAGGGAATCCTCACCGAGCAGGGCCACGTCCTCTGCCACAAGCTCACCGTGAAGTGCCCCTCCAAGTACCAGGAGGGGGGCGCGGATCCGGGCAGCTACGACGACGACTACTACGA
>CAZEHU010000253.1:0-5242 GCA_964511605.1 uncultured Myxococcales bacterium | reverse complement strand
AGAGCTTGCCCCAGCTCGACTTCTTGGGGGCGAGGGAGCCCATCTTCAGGGTGACGGCCGCCGCCGGTCCCGCGGCCATCAGGCCGAGAGCAAGGGTGAGCAGCAGCGTCCGAAGGGCGGCCATGGGGCCGGGGGTCCGGGAGGCGGGGGTGGGGATCGAGGGGAGCATCTCAGCCTCCGGGGAAGTAGCGATCGATGCGGCCGAGCCAGCGGGCGGCGCGGCGGCGAGCGAGGGCATTGACGAGGTTGTGGCGCGGGGACTCGATCTCGCTGTCGACGATCGCCTCGAGGAGCTCCTCGAAGCCCTCCCGATCCCGCTTGGAGACCAGGACCCAGCGGGCCTTGAGCGCCCGGATCATCAGGTTCTTGCCGCCGGCCACCGCGTCGGCGGCGTCGAAGGCCGCGAGGGCCGCGTCCGTCTGGTCGGCGAGGACCGCCGGCACGGACGCGAGCATGATGCCGGTGGCCAGGTGGGCGCCGCCGTCGAAGTACTCGGGGTCCAGCTCGAGGACCCGCTCCATGATCGCCTCGACCCTCGGCAGCTCGAGGACGAGGGTCGGATCCTCCTGGCCCAGGTTGATCATGCTGCCCCAGGCGTTGCCGCCCCAGAAGAGCGAGGGCACATCCCCCTTCTCGAGGGAGGCGAGGGCGGTCTCGAAGGCGGTATCGGTGGCCTCCACGAGGTCCGTGGTGCCGCTCTGGAGTGCCAGGGCTTCAAAGGCGTTGTGCCGCCCGCGGCGGTAGATCTCGATCGCGCGCGCGGCCGTCGCTTCCGCCTGCGGGTCGTGGTCGGAGAGCTGATCGAGGTCGTCCTCGACGAACGCGAAAGCGTAGCCCGTGTAGGCCTCACCCAGGAGGGCGTGGAGCCTCGGATCTTCCGGCAGGACCTCCTTGAGGCCCTCCATCATGCCGATATTGGCCTCGATGGCGGAGCGCGCCAGCTCGGGATCGGACTGCTTGTCGACGCTGGGCTTGCCCGCCGCCACCACGTCGACCGTGGAGTTGGCGGCCATCTTGGTGAGGCTGCAGGCGCTGGCGCCGAGCGCCAGCGAGAGCGCCGCGACCACGCCGAGGAGCACGGGACGAACGCGCATGGGCTCGACCTCCGGGGGCGGGGGGGAGACGGGGAGAGCTAGGGGAGACCGCTTGTACCGGCGCTCGCGGCGAAGCGTCAACGGTCTCCCTTGTCGTCCGAGGCGCCGAGGCTTAGGTTCGCCAGCGTGCAGCGCCCGACCCCCTCGTCTCGTCCCCCGGCTGTGGTGCGGCTCTACCTGCTGCCGCTGCTGGCCCTCGCGGGGCTTGGCCCCGGGATCGGCTGCGCGGTGCCCGAGGGGGATCAAACCTCACCGGAGGGGGCGCACTATCGCTTCCTCAGCGCGCGGGGGGGCGGGGATGTGGGGGGGCTCTGGGAGCTCCTGCATCCGGACCACCGGCAGGCGTTCGAGCGCTGGCATGGTGCGGAGAAGAGGGCGGTCCAGCAAGTGCGGGTGCTTTATCCACCCGATGCCCGTGCGGCGGCGCTCGCTGCGATGGGCGGAGGGCGGCGGGCCGATCTCGAGGGTCCGCATACGCTCTTCGCCGAGACCCTCGACGAGCTGGCGCCCGGGGAGCTGAGCGCGATGGCGCGGGCGGGGGCCCGGGTGAAGAGCGTCTCGGTGGAGGCCGGGGTCGCGGTGGTCCGGACCTGGGCGGGGGACGAGGCGACCTACCGCCAGGGTCCCGAGCCCGAGGAGACCTGGTACCTCGGCCTCGACAAGGACTCGGCGGCCCGGCTCTCGGAGGCGGCGGCGGCGGCGGAGGCCAACCTGGAGCGGGTCGAGGCCAACGTGGCGGTCATCGGGGGCGAGTAGAGGATCGCCTGTCAGTACGTCGCGCAGGCGTCGTCTCCCTCCGGGCACTTGAAGCGCACGTGGAAGTGGGCGCCGTGGCCGGGGGCGTGGCGGATGATGCCGCGATAGCCCTTCTCGCCGGGCATGAGGATGAGGGGATCGAGCTCGCTCTCTGGCCAGCCCGCGCGGCGCGCGGCTTTGGCGAGGGGGCCAAGGAGCTTCCGATCGGCAAAGATGTACTCGACCCGATCGGTCAACAGCAGGCTCTCGAGCACGAACCAGGCCTTGTCGAAGTCGACCCCGCCGGCCCTCAGCTTGCCGTTGAAGCGGGTGCGATCGCGGTTGCCCTTCTCCGGGAAGGCGATGTCCACGTCGCGGCCGCTCTGGTGGGAGCGATGGGGGCGGATACGGCCGCCCTTGGCGCGGGAGATGTCTCCCACGACGAGGGGAGCGGTGCCCGGGAAGGCCTCGGCCATGCGGCCGGCGGCCCAGGTGGTGAGCGCGATGGTCTCGTCGGTCCCCCACTGGCTCCCCCGCTTCCGCCGGAGGAAGCCCGGCCCCTCCGCGGGCAGCCGCACGCCTCCCTTCAGGCGTCCGTCGTTCGGAGCGCCGACGCTGGAGGCGCGGCGCTCCTCAGGATCGACCCGCCAGGTGCTCGCCACCTCGCCGTCGTTGGCCCAGGTAGAGGCGGGCAGGGCCAGCCCGAAGGCGAGCAGCCCTGGGAGGAGGAGCGGGAGGCGGCGGTCGGAGCGCACGCCGCCGATCCTAGGAGTCCCAGGCGGGGTCGGCCAGAAAGCGCGCCGCTGCCTTGACCGGCCGCTCGGGGCCTCGCGATACTCTCGGCTGCTCATGGTGCCCCAGACCTCCCTTCGGTTCGGGCCCAGGCGTCGCCCGGGTCGCAGGACGACCCTCCAGACGGCCCTGGCCTTCGCTCTATTCGCCTGCGGGGCCGCAGCGGCCGCTCCAAGGACCGTCACCTCTACCGAGGAGGGCAGCCCTGAGCGCCTGGTGAAGGCTGCCCTCGACGCAGCCCTCGCGGCCGACGAGGAGGCGGGGTTCCAGGCCTACCTGGCCCTCCTGCACCCGGATCGTCGCTCTACCGACAAGGCGATCACTCAGCTCCGACGATACTCGTGGAAGCGCTTCCGCCGCCAGGCGAGGGACTACGTCCTGCCCGGTACCGATCGCCACTTCGTGGTCAGCCGCCAGGATCCGTCACGCCTCGACGAGAGCACGACCCACGTGCGCCTCTTCATCGATCCCGCCGCCCGCGAGGGGCGCACCCACCCCACGCCGATCCGCCTCGAGCGCAAGCCGGGCGGACCTTGGCTCATCACCTCGAATAGTCTGTGAGGACAGGCCTGCGAGGGAGCGCCCCTGAACAGAGGTCTGTGGGGGAGCGCCTGCGAAGCAGCGCCAATGGGGGGAGCTTCGCCGTGACACTCGTGGGCCGATGCTGACGGCGGTCGTGCTGACGAGGGACGGCGCTCGCGACAGCGCGCCGGTCCAGACGCTGCAGGCCGGCGGTTGGCACGTCCACGTCCGCCGCCTCGGGGACGGCCCTGGCAGCCAGGCGGCGCAGCTCCTGGTCGTGGATGTGCCTGCAGAGCGCTCGGTGCGCGCCACGGTCGGGCCGGTGCTCGAGGCCGCGGCCGCCACCAGCACGCCGATCCTCGTGGTCGTGGCGGAGAGCGGCGTGCGTGAGGCCGCGGAGCTCAAGGGCGTCCAGGACTTCATCGTCAAGCCCCTGCGCGCCGGTGAGCTGGACGCGCGGGCCCGTCGCCTCCGCGCACGGCCCGAAGAGGGGCCTTCGGATCGCATCAAGATCGGCGGCCTGGTGGTGGACCTCGTCGGCTACGAGGTCTCGCGAGACGGCGAGACCCTGGATCTGACCTACCAGGAGTTCCAGCTCCTGAAATTCCTGGCGGCCCATCCGGGCCAGGCCTTCACCCGCGATCAGCTCCTGAGCCGCGTGTGGGGCTATGACTACTTCGGCGGCTCCCGCACGGTGGACATCCACGTGCGCCGGATCCGCGCCAAGCTGGGCCCCCCATATGCCGCGTGCGTCGTGACGATCCGCCACGTCGGCTACAAGTGGGTGCCCCGCGTCGATGGGGTGGGAGCATGAGCGAGGCCTCCGGAAGGCAGTATATCCTCCACCAGGCTCGCGAGACCGGCGTGGAGCTGGTCCGCCTGTGGTTCTGCGACGTCCGCGGGCGGCTCAAGGAGGTGGCGATCACCGACGAGCAGCTCGAGGCGGTGCTCGAGGATGGGGTCGGGGTGGACGGTGGCGTGATGGGCGGCCCCTCCCAGGACGAGTCGGAGCTGATCCTCCATCCGGATCCGCTCACGTGGGCGGTCCTGCCCACCCCGGGGGACGAGCGCCGCGTCGCGCGGGTCTTCTGCGACGTGCACCATCCCTCGGGCGAGCCGGCCCCGGACGATACGCGTGCGGTGCTCAAGCAGGCGATCGCGGCGGCGAGCGAGCGCGGCTACACCTTCTACGTCGGGGCGGAGATCGAGCACTACTGTTTCCGGGTCGATGAGGACGGCGAGCTCGAGCCCATGGACCGCAGCGGGCGCTTCGCCCCCCTGCACCAGGACGACCTCCGACGCCTCGAGCGAGAGACCCTGTCCACCCTCGAGAAGCTCGGCGTGGCCGTGGACTTCCTGCATCACGAAGATGCACCGGGGCAGCTCAAGGTGGGCCTGCAGTACTCGGACGCGCTCTCGATGGCCGATGGCCTGGTCACCTACCGCCAGATCGTGCGGCAGGTGGCGCGGCGCTACGACATCTTCGCTACCTTCATGCCCAAGCCCCTGAGCGACGAGGAGGGCAGCGGCCTGCACCTGTCCTTGTCGCTCGCCGAGGGCGAGCGCAACGCGTTCTGGGATGGCGACGACGAGTTGGGGCTGAGCGGGCTGGCGCGCGCCTTCGTCGCAGGTGTGCTCGATCACGCACCGGCGATGACCCTCGTCTCGAACCCCACGGTCAACAGCTACAAGCGCCTCGCCGCGGGGTTCTCCGCGCCGGTGTCCGCTACCTGGGCTCGGGCGGGGCGGGGAGACCTCCTGCGGGTGCCCCGCTTGCAGACCGGCCACGGCCCCACCTCGAGCCGGGTGGAGCTCCGCCTGGCGGATCCGAGCTGCAACCCCCACCTGACCCTTG
Source organism: uncultured Myxococcales bacterium (assembly GCA_964511605.1). GTDB lineage: Bacteria > Myxococcota_A > UBA9042 > PHBI01 > JACKFB01 > CAZEHU01. The sequence continues at coordinate 244 of CAZEHU010000253.1, read as the reverse complement.
CGGCCCTGCTCCATGCAGGGCTCGACGGGGTCGATCGTGGGCTCGAGCCCCCGGCGCCCCGGGCCCCGGAGGCGCCGCTCCTCGAGTCCGGTGCCCCGCTGCCCGCCTCCCTCGCGGACGCGGTGAGCGCGGCTCGGGGATCGGAGCTCCTCGCCGCCTCCCTGGGCCCGGCGCTGCTCGAGCGGCTGCTGGAGAGCGCGACGGCCGAGTGGCGCGAGTACCACGCCCGAGTGAGCGCCTGGGA
>CAZEHU010000252.1:0-5249 GCA_964511605.1 uncultured Myxococcales bacterium | reverse complement strand
GCCGAAGACAAGGGTTTCAAGGTGATGATTATCAATACCCGGGACGATGACCGCTATATTCAGATAAAGATTGGCGTCTCCTTTGCCAGCACGATCGCCGGCTGTCCCTGTGCCGATCACCCGACCCCCCTGGCGTTCCGGGACTTCCGCTACCTGAAGATGGTGCTGATGCGGGTCGAGTGAGGACCCGCCCAGGGCATCGTAGAACGATCGTGGACCTGAGCCGTCGTAGCCCACCGTCGCGCCCTCCCGCGGCGCCCCCCCCCTCGGTCCTCCAGGAGTCCACGATGAAGCCCACGCGTCTCGACGCACCCGGTCGCCTCCTCACCCTCGGCCTCGTGTCGATGCTGCTGCCCCTCTCGCTCGCTCCGCCCGCGGTCGCGTCGAGCGTCCCCATGAGCGGGGCCGGGGGCAGCCTGGAGGTGAAGGTCCAGCTCGAGCGGACCCACGTGCACATCGGGGATCCGGCTGTGCATGCCCTCGTGACGATCCGTGGCGCCCGCGCGGCCCGCGGCGTCGAGCGCCCGGTCAACCTGGCCCTGGTCATCGATCGCTCCGGCTCCATGAGCGGCCAGAAGATCGCCGACGCCCGCGTAGCCGCAGCGCAGATGGTCGACCTCCTCCGCGAGGGAGATCGGGTCGCCATCGTCAGCTACTCGGACGGCGTGCACGCCAACGTTCCCAGCGTCGTCATCGAGGGGGCGGCCGACCGGGAGGGCGTAAAGGACGCGATCCGCCGCATCGGCTCCTCGGGCTCCACGAACCTCTCCGGGGGCCTCATCGAGGGCCACGCCCAGGTCCGGGCCCACCTCGACAGCGACAAGGTCAACCGCGTCATCCTGATCTCCGATGGGCTCGCCAATCGCGGCGTCACCGCCGTGCCGGCCCTGAACCGCATCGCCCGCGAGGCCTCCCAGGAGGGCATCGTGACCTCCACCCTCGGCCTCGGCGCCGACTATCACGAGGATCTGATGACCGCCGTGGCCGATCACGGCGGCGGCGCCTACTACTTCGCCGCCGAGTCGAGCGAGATCGCCGGCATCCTGGCAGGGGAGGTCTCCCAGATGATGGCCACCGTGGCGCGCCAGGGCACCCTGGAGCTGACCCTGCCCGAGGGCATCTCCATCGACGAGGTCTTCGGCTACGCCTGGCAGCAGGAGGGGCCCACCGCAATCGTCCGCTTGGGCGACGTCTTCGCCGGCCAGAGCCGCGCCCTCCTCCTCCGCCTTCGGGCGCCGAAGAAGGCCGGCTCCTTCGCCCTCGGCGCCCTCGGCGTGGCGTACCAGGACATGAACGCCTCCGAGCGCCGCATGGCCTCCGCGGAGCTCTCCGTCGTGGTCACCCGCGATGCGAAGCGCGCGGAGCACACCCTCGACAAAGAGGTCGCCGCCCGCATCGCCGAGATCGAGCTTGCCACCTCGATGCAGAAGGCCGCCGCCCTGGTCCAGGAGGGCAAGTACGACCAGGCCAAGCAGGAGCTCCAGAGCGCCAATACCCGAGCACGCGCCCAGGCCAAGAGCCTCGGCTCCTTCGGCAAGGAGCTCGAGGAGAGCGCCGGTGAGGCGGACGAGCTGCTCGAGGGCATCGCCGCCCCGCCCGCCAGCCAGGCGGAGCAGAAGAAGGCCGTCAAGCGCTTCAAGGCCGGTAGCTACAAGCTCAAGAAGAAGTAGCAGGGTCCTCGATCATCGAGACCCGGGCCCCCGGGGAGTCATCGGGCTCCCTCGGGGCCTCGCTCGTACAGCTCCCTCGTTCAGCTCCCTCGTTCAGCTCGCTCGTTCAGGACAACCCGCCCGCGTGGGCGGCCAGGGGGCTCACCGGCAACAGCTCGAAGCCCTCGTTGTTCTCGAGGGCCCAGCGGATCCCCCAGGGGTTCTGGAAGAGCACCACCGGGTGGCCGTCGAGGTCCCGGGCGCAGATATTCCCTTGTCCGCGCCGGAAGGTCTTGGGGTCGAAGCCCTCGCCGACGATCCAGCGGCAGAGGGTGAAGGGCAGGGCCTCCAGGATCGGCTCCACCCGGTACTCGGTCTCGAGGCGTGCGGCGAGCACGTCGAACTGCAGCCCGCCCACCGCGCCGACGATGTCCACCTGCTCGGTGATGTAGTCCGCGAAGACCTGGATGGCGCCCTCCTCGGCGAGCTGCATCACCCCCTTCATGAGCTGCTTGCGCTTGAGGGGATCGGCGGTGCGGATGCGGCGGAAGAGCTCGGGCGAGAAGTGGGGGATGCCCTCGAAGGCATCGGAAGCGCCGGTGCCCGCACGGGCGCTGACCGTGGTCAGGGTGTCGCCGATGCGGAAGGTGCCGGGATCGTAGAGGCCGATGATGTCCCCTGCCCAGGCCTCCTCGATGATCGTGCGCTCGCGGGCCATGAAGGCCGAGGGGTTCTTCAGGCGGATCGTCTTGTCGCTGCGGACGTGGCGGGCCTCCATGCCCTTGGAGAAGCGGCCGGAGCAGATGCGGACGAAAGCGATGCGATCCCGATGGGCGGCGTCCATATTCGCCTGGATCTTGAAGACGAAGGCGCTGAAGTCCTCATCGGTCGCGGAGACCTCGCGCCCGCCTACCGTCGCTCGGGGCGATGGGGTCGGCGCCATCCGGAGGAAGGACTCGAGGAAGAGCCGCACGCCGAAGTTGGTCAGGGCCGAGCCGAAGAACATCGGCGTCAGCTCACCGCGGAGGACCCGATCCATGTCCAGGGCGTCCCCGGCGATCTCGAGGAGCTCGAGGTCCTCCTCGAGCCCCGCGGCCGCCTCGGCGGTGTAGTGGTCGTCGTCCACCTCCGCGCGCTCACGTATCTCCGCTTCGATGGCGGTCTGGCCGTGGTCCTCGGCGCGAAAGAGGTGCACGCGCCCGCCGGCGCGATCGTAGACTCCGCGGAAGGCGCCGCGGTGGAAGATCGGCCAGTTCAGCGGGCTCGAGTGCATGCCCAGGTGGCTCTCGATCTCGTCCATGAGGTCGAGGGGCTCGCGCCCGTGCCGATCCATCTTGTTGACGAAGGTGAAGACCGGGATGCCCCGCAGCTTGCAGACCTTGAAGAGCTTCTCGGTCTGGGGCTCCACGCCCTTCGCGGCGTCGATCAGCATCACCGCGCAGTCGGCCGCCGCCAGGGTGCGGAAGGTATCCTCGCTGAAGTCCTGGTGGCCCGGGGTGTCCAGGATGTTTACGCAGCGATCGTCGTACTCGAATTGCATCACCGAGGAGGTGACGCTGATGCCGCGCTCCTGCTCCATCGCCATCCAGTCGCTCGTGGCGTGCCGCTTCGAGCGCCGCGCCTTGACCGCCCCGGCGAGGTGGATGGCGCCACCGTAGAGGAGCAGCTTCTCGGTCAGCGTGGTCTTGCCCGCGTCGGGATGGCTGATGATAGCGAAGGTCCGCCGGCGGCGGGCCTCGCGGGCCAGCTTGGAGTCGGTCATGGCGCTCGATGTCCTCGGCGGAGCGGCGGCTACTCGGGCAGGGCCCTCGGGCCCTTGTTCCCCGCCGGGAGCGGCAGCGCCTGGCCGCCGCGGAAGGCCTCGCGGACCTGCCCCATCTCGCACCCATCACAGGCGGGATCGAGCCAGAGGTCGAGGGCCGGCACGTAGACCACCACGTTGTCGAAGCCCCACTCGGAGGGGAAGTCCCCCGCCAGGGGCGGGTAGGCCTTCGTACGCACGGCGGCCATCTTGTGGTGGGTGGCCGCGGCGTCGAGGATCCAGTGCAGGACGTGGGTCTTGTCGGTGGCCGTCAGGTCGTTGAGCTTGAGCGCCAGGGGCAGGCGCTTGCCATCGTCCCAGTCGCTCGACAGGGCGTCCTCCCGCTGGATGCGATGGCGCAGCCAGGCGTAGACGCTCTCGACGGCCTCGTCGCCGAAGCTCTTGGGCTTGAAGGGGGCGGCGTGGAACTCGCGGAGCTCGACCGAGCGCTCGACGAGCTCCTTCTCATAGGGCGTCGTGACGTCCCCCCAGGTCTTCGCCAGCACCTGGTCGAAGCCGCGCGGCGAGGCGGAGATCGTCCGGTAGCGGATGTGCGCGCCGAGGGGCTCCCAGGCCGGGACGTCCTCGAGGCGGATCGCCATCAGCGTGCGATCGCCTTGCTCGCTCACCAGCGGGGCCACGTCGTCTCCGAGCACCCGCAGCTCTCCGACCGCGTCCTCGGGCACGTCGTAGCTCACCATCAGCTCCTGGGTCGGGCCTCCCGGCGAGCCGAGCCAGCGGCTGTCGGAGAGCACGGTGCCCTGCACCTTGAACTGGAGGAGGAGCTCGATGATCGCGCCGGACCCCTGGGGGGCGAACTGGGCGGTCCAGCTCTCCTGGAGCGGGTCGACCTTCGCCATGCGCTTGGACGCGGAGACCTTGGTGGGCTCCACGGCGAAGGCGGCGCCGCCCTTCACGACGCGCGATCTCTGGGAGATCAGCTTGGCGTTCGGCGGCACCAGCACGCTGAGCGCCTCCACGCCCCCGCCGGAGTAGCGGATGCGCGCGAGGTGGAAGGTGATCCACGACTCGGCCTTCGAAGGAGTCGTGGCGGTATCCACCGTCACGTGCACGTGGCGGCGGAGCCACATGACGCCGGCCTTCGGGCCCTGCCAGTCCGACTCGGCCTGGGTGAAGACCCCCGCCTTCTCGAAGCGGAGCTCGGGCATCGCGGGACCACAGGCGGAGGCCAGGGTCACGACGGCCAGGGGGAGCGCGAGGGCGAGCGGGCGGAGCGGGCTGATCATGGTCCCGGGGGATAGGGCCGATCCGCCCCGATAGTCAAGCGCCGGCGCGTCCACCCCGGCCCTTCCACCCCGCCCGCACCTCTGGCACCCTCCCGCGCCAGCCAGGGAGTCCCATGCCCCGCATCCATCGCCTCAACGTGCTGCCGCGCCTCCCGGAGACGCTGGCCCCCCTCGAGTCTCTGGCCTACGACCTGGCCTGGACGTGGCATCCCGCCGCTCGTGCGCTCTTCCGCGCCCTCGATCCGGCGCTCTGGTACGAGACCAACGGCAACCCGGTCGCGGTGCTCGGTCGCCTCGGCCGCGCACGGCTCGAGGAGCTCGCCGAGGATCGTGGGATCCTCGATCGTACCGCCGACGTCGTCGGCCTCCTGGCCGAGGAGCGCGAGGCCGCCGCCTGGTATCGCCACGCCCACGCCGGGGACGCCAGCGACATGGTCGTCGGCTACTTCTGCGCGGAGTTCGGCCTCTCCGAGGGGCTGCCGATCTACTCCGGCGGGCTCGGGGTCCTCGCCGGCGAGCACCTCAAGAGCGCCGCCTGCCTCGGGGTCCCCC
>CAZEHU010000251.1:4207-5267 GCA_964511605.1 uncultured Myxococcales bacterium | reverse complement strand
GGGCCGTCCTGGGCGTAGGTGCTCGTCAGGTAGACCGGGGTCATGATCGCGCCGGTGGTGGGATCCGGCTGCTGCCCGGCGTGGATGGCCTTCGTGCCGAGGGCCCAGCCCTCGTCGAGGCCCCTTGTGCCGCCCTTGCTCTCGCTCATCTCGCGCGCCTCCGTCCCTTGGCGCCGGGGCTCGGACCGCCGGCGGGCAGGCTCGCTAACGCGGCGCTCCGCCCGGGTCAACGACGCCGATCCGAGGACGGAACACCCAGCGGGCCGCCAGGACGTGATTGACACTGCCAGGAGCGCCACCGAAGGTCCCCCGGTGCTGACCCGGCGGCCCGCCACTACGCTCGCCCCCGCCCTCGCGCTCCTCCTCGTGGGGGCCACGGGCTGCCGTGGCTGCGACGAGCCCGGGGGCGACGCTCGGCGCCTGGTGCCCGCCGGCGCGCGGGTCGCCTTCGTCTCCGAGGAGCTCGAGATCCTGCGCGCCCGGTGCGCGGCCTTCCTGGCCGGCATCGAGGGCGCCAGTGGGGTGCTGGAGCTGGCGCGAGCGCGCTACGGCGTCGACCTCGAGGCTGGGGGCGGCCTCGCGGAGGCCGGCATCGATGGGGCTGGGCCCCTCGTCCTCTTCGAGCAAGGGGGAGCGGTGATCCTCGGGCTCGGCGTCTGGAACCAGGAGCGCTTCGAGGCCCTCGTGGCCGGGCGCGTCGAGAAGGGGGCCGGCGGGACGGTCGAGCCCGTGGCCGACGATCCCACCGGCCTCGTCGCGACGGCCTTCGGGGGCCAAGGACCGATCCCCGAGGGGGAGACGGCGCCGGGGCCTGCCTGGCGCCTGGCCTGGGGGATGACCCCCGCGCGCGTGGGTCTCGTGGTCGGCACGGCCGGCGACGGGGATCCGGCGACCCTGTGGCGGACCCTGTCCGCGGGCGCGACCGTCGGCCTCAGCGGATCGGAGCTCGGCCAGGCCGCCCTTGCCTCCTTGAAGGAGCGAGCCGGCCTCTGGATCACGGCAGAGGGGGAGACCTCGTAGGTGAAATCCACATGGCCCGGGGTGTCGATAAAGTTCAGCA
>CAZEHU010000251.1:0-4197 GCA_964511605.1 uncultured Myxococcales bacterium | reverse complement strand
CCTGGAGCGGGCACCTCGCGGTGGCGGACGACGGCCTCCGCCTGGCGCTCGAGGGGGCCTGGAGCGGGGAGGAGCCGATGCCGGTGGGCCTGCTCGCTCCGAGAACCGAGCCGGTCGACCTCGCCGCGCTCTTCCCCAAGGCCATGACGCTCTTCGTCTCGCTCCGGATCGACGGCGAGCGGCTCCGGCGCATGCCCGCCTTCCTGCGGGATCGCCTCCTGCCCGAGCGGCTTCCCGGATACATCGGCAAGGTGCTGCCGCCCGTCGCCGACTGGGTGGACTCCTTGGAGGGGGACATCGCGTTCGGGGTGCTCGGCGTCGACGAGCGCGCCACGGTGGAGGTGGTCGCCCGTGTGGTGCGCAAGGTGGACGCCTTGCTCCAGCAGGTACACGGCGCGCTGGCCTTCGCCTGCCGGGACCTCGAGAGCGCGGTCTACATCGTGGACTCCACCCGCACGCGCCTCGAGGACAAGGGGGGGTGGACCATCGACGAGGTGGAGGCGAGCGGCTACCTCGGCTTCACCGCCGGGCGCAACAAACCGAGGCGGCGCTGGTCCGTCCTGCGCAAGGACGAGGTAGTGCTCGTGCTCAGCGGGCCGGGCGAGGTGGAGCGCTTCCTCGCCGTGGCCGAGGAGCGGGCCCTGCCCCTCCAGGACGTGCCGAGGGGGACCGCCGCTGTGCACATGGGCTTCACCCGCATCACACGCGAGCTGGCCGACAAGGGCATCCCCCCCTACTTCCTCAAGATGATCAACGATATCCGCACCATTACCCTGGGCCTCGAGGCCCGGGGCGAGGGGGTGGGGCTGGCCCTGGACGTGGCGCTGTGATCCGGCTCGAGGAGGTGCACAAGCGCTACCGCGAGGGGCGCGTCGACAACCACGTGCTCCGGGGGGTGAGCCTGGACGTGGCCGACGGAGAGCTGGTGGCCCTGATGGGCTCGAGCGGCAGCGGCAAGTCGACCCTGCTCAACCTCATCGGCGCCCTCGATCAGGACTACGAGGGCCGGGTCGAGGTGGCGGGTCAGGAGCTCGGGGCGCTCGGCGACGAGGCCCTGAGCCGCTTCCGCAGCCGCACGGTCTCCTTCGTCTTCCAGCAGTTCCACCTCCTGCCGCACCTGACGGTGGGCGATAACGTGGCGATGCCCTCCTGGTTCGCGCCGGATCGGGATCAGGGGGAGCTCGGGCCCCGCGTCCTCGCCGCCCTCGAGCAGGTGGGGCTCGGCCACAAGCTCGAGGCCGCGCCCAACCACCTCTCGGGCGGCGAGCGCCAGCGGGTCGCTATCGCCCGGGCGCTCTTCAACCAGCCGCGCCTGCTCCTCGCGGACGAGCCCACCGGGGCCCTCGACTCCGAGAGCGGCGAGCAGATCCTCGGCATCTTCGAGGCCCTGCACCGGGACGAGGGCCTCACCGTGGTCGTCGTCACCCACGACGCCGAGGTCGCCGCCCGCTGCGCCCGCACGATCCGCATCCGGGACGGCCTGGTGGTGGGGGAGGGCGCCGCCGATGCGTAGCGGCCGTATCCTCCGGGTCGTCGCGGGCAACATCCGCAGGAACCGCCGGGCCTTCTTGCTCTCGAGCTTCGGCATCGTGGTGGGCGTGGCCACCTTCACCTTCTTCGTGGCCCTCGGCTCCGGCATCCAGGCCGGGGTGCTCAACCGCATCTACCCGGTCAATCGGGTCGAGGTGGAGCCCGCCACGGTCGGGGTCGTCGGCCTGCGCGAGGCGGTGCTCGACGAGAGCCGGCTCGGGCCCGAGATGGTCGAGACCCTGGCTGGCCTGCCGCGGGTCACCTCGGTCTTCCCGAAGATGCGCTCGCGACTCCAGGCGCGCCTCTGGGGCGGCAAGACCATGTTCGGCTACAACCTGCGCACCGAGGCATTCCTCGACGGTCTGGAGCCCGAGCTCCTGCACGAGGAGCTCGCGGAGCGGGAGCGGGTCGCGGACAAGAGGGCCCGCCAGGCCCTGCGCAAGCCCCAGAGCTGCAAGCAGGACGAGGAGTGTCCCCTCGGCCAGGAGTGCGCGGCCGAGGGCCTCTGCCGCCGCATCGAGTACTGGTCCCGCTTCGAGGCGCCGGACCTCCTGGTCGCCTGCGAAGGGGAGGGGGAGGAGGAGCGCTGCCCCGCCGGGCTCCTCTGCCTTGCCGGCTGGTGCCGGACCCCCTGCTCCGAGGACGGCGGCTGCGAGAGCTCAGGGAGCTGCGTGCCCTCCCCCGACTGCGGCGACAAGGGCGAGTGCCCGGGCATCTGCTTGCCGAGCTGCAGCGTCGACGGGGACTGCGCCCCGACGGAGGCCTGCGTCCAGGGCCCTGGCGGGAGCACCTGCCAGGCGATGGTCTGCGAGCTCGGCCACATCGATCACCAGTACTCCGACCGCCCGAACCACGTCCGGGGATCTATCGCCGGCCGCTGCGCCAACGGCGTCGATCCCAGCTCGCCGAGCTGTGAGCCCCTGGTCTGCCCTGGGGAGACCTACTGCGCGACCCGCAACGTCAAGACCCGCCGCGGCTTCTGCGAGCCCCTGCTCCCGGTGGCGCTGAGCCCCTTCCTCATCGAGGTCTTCAACTCCTCGGTGGCCAGCTCCCTCGGGCTCCAACCCCTCGACGGCAGCGAGGCGGTGCTGGGCATGCGCCTGCGTGTCCACCTCGGCGGCAGCTACTTCACCGAGGATCTGCCCGAGGCCTCCCAGACCATCAAGCTCGCGGAGATCGTCGGCTTCTCCGACAAGGCCCTCGACTTCGGGCTGACCTTGCCTATCGCGACGGTCCGGGACTTCAACGTGCGCTTCAAGGGGCGCGCGGCCGGGCAGACCTACGACACCTTCATCCTCGAGACCGCGGGCAATGAGGATGTCAGCGCCCTCATCGCCGAGGCGGAGGCCCGCGGCCTGGCCCTGAGCCGGAAGAGCCAGGATGCCCGCAAGGCCGCGGACCTGCTCTTCATCCTGACCCTGGTCTTCAGCTTCATCAGCGCGGTGATCATGGGCGTGGCCGCGGTCAACATCACCCACACCTTCCTGACCCTCATCACCGAGCGTCGCTTCGAGATCGGCATCATGCGCGCCGTCGGCGCCCGTCGCCGCGACGTACGCCGCTTGCTGCTGGTGGAGGCCAGCTTGATCGGCCTCTTCGGCGCCCTCGCCGGGGAGCTCGTGGCCTGGGGCGCGAGCCGGGGCGTGAACGCTGTCGCCGCACGCTACCTCGAGGGCATCCCCTTCAAGCCGGACGACTTCTTCGTCTGGGAGCCCTCGGTGCTGGCTTTCGCCGTCGGGTTCGCCGTGCTCTTCTGCGTCATCGGGGCGCTGGTGCCCGCGCAGCGTGCCGCCACCCTCGATCCTGCGGCGGTGCTGGCTTCGTAGGGGCCCCGGGGCCGATGGCCTGTCACAGCGCCCCGACCACCGCAGCCTTCACGTTCGCCCAGCCCTCCTCGGTCGACAGGTCGGTCGGGTGGGTCTCCCGCTCGCTGGCCGCCAGCCAGTCCAGCAGGGTGCCGTCAGGCCCGTAGACCATGAGGTCGTCCTTCGACGCGCCGTGCAGATCCCAGGCCCCGATCGCCTCGACGTCCTGGAAGAGGGGGAGCTGGGTGCGCTCGACGAGCTCCTCCTGGCTCTCGAGGCCGCTGATGACGTTCAGCGCGACGATCTGGAAGCCCTCGTGGCCCTCCTCCCTCAGCTCGCGGTAGAGGTCGTCCAGGCGGCCCGCCTGGCCCTGGCAGTAGCTTCACCAGGAGGCGAGCATCGCCACCAGGATCACGTCGCCCCCGAAGGCGTCGAGGCCGTAGTGCTGGCCGCTGCCGCAGCTATCGGGCTGGAAGTCCTCGAGGCGCCAAGGGGGCGTCGCAGCCCCGAGCTCCGTGGGGGACTGGGGAGTCTCTTCGCTCGCGAGCGAAGGGCCCTCCGCGACCTCAGCGGCGCTCGGGACGACCCCGGAGCACTCCCCCTCCCCGAAGAGGGGCGGGAGCTCGGCCGGGACGCTGGCGTCCGCGACGGCAGCAGGCGGCGAGCCCCCCTCGTCGCAGCCCGCCGCGAGGGGGAGCGGGAGGGAGAGGAGAAGGACGAAGAGACAGGTTCTCATTGGATCACCAGGGATCGTGCCGTCGCCTCCACGGCGGCGGCGTCCAGGGCCCCCTTCGGGCCGGCGAAGACGAGCTGGTACAGGCGGCCACGGCCCTGGGTCCAGTAGACGAGCACCGCGACGGGC
>CAZEHU010000250.1:2727-5285 GCA_964511605.1 uncultured Myxococcales bacterium | reverse complement strand
CTCTTCGAAGCGACGGGGAGCTGGGGGGATCTGAAGGAGGAGCTCGAGCGGGAGTATGAGGCCGCGTCCGGGGCCGCGGAGCAGTGGGAGCGGGCCCTCGCCCTGGCGCGGCTGCACCTCGAGCACTTGGACGATGACGATGGCTTCCTCGGGTGGATGGCCCGTGCCGAGGAGGCGAGGCGGAATACGCCTGAGGTGGCGGAGGCCTACGTGTCCTTCTACCGCTCGAGGGAGCGCTGGGAGGAGCTGGCGGGCCGGCTCGAGTGGCTCGTCAACTACCTCGAGGGCAAGCGCCTGACCGCGGATCTGCCGGAGCGAGCGCACGAGCTGGGGCAGCTCCTAGAGCACCTCGACGAGCCCGACAAGGCCCTCGACTACTACAAGATGGCCATGCAGGCCGACGGCGCCTACCTGCCCAACCTGCTGGACTACGGCCGCCTCCTCGCCGCGCGCGAGAAGTGGGATCGGGCCTTGAAGGTGCACCAGAACCTCCTCATGCAGCGACGGAAGATCACCGATCCCGCCGATGCCGCCAACGTGCTCTATCGCCTCGCCCTCGCCTGCGCGGAGCTGGGCCAGAGGGCCAAGGCCAAGCAGTACCTCCGACGACTCCTCGGCGAGACGCCGGAGCACGAGGAGGCCCTGGCGCTGCAGGCTCGCCTGAGCTGAGGGGACCGGAGGGGGTCGAGGGAGAGCCCCGCCCATGACATCCGTCATGCGCGTATGCGGGAGAGCACAGCAGGATGCCGCACCCTCCAGCGCGACCATCGCCCCTTCCCCCCAAGGCCTGGTCAGCCGGGCCCCATGCGCCGGGGGCGGAGCCCCCATGCGATCTGGATCCTGGTCCCTGCTGGCCCTCGCGACCCTCCTCCTCGCCGTCGTGACCCCCACCACCGCGTGGTCCGCCACGTATACGGGCATCGTCGTCGACTCCTTCGGTGATCCCCTCGAGGGCGCCAAGGTGCGGTACAGCCCTCACGCCTCTACGCTCGCGCCCGCGGCCAACGGCCCCACGGCGATCACCGGACCCGACGGAGCCTTCTCCATCGACGTCAGCGTGGGCCCGGGCCAGAGCCTGTACGTGGGCTTCGGACGCCAGGGCTATCGGAGCCTCGCCGGGGGGCTCGATCCGGCGACGACCGAGCTCGGGGAGGTCCCCCTCGAGGCCCTCAGCCCCATCGACAATGTGGGCTACGCCTGGTGGAAGCCCTTCCACCCCAAGGAGGACCAGTCCGACATCGGCTGCAACGTATGCCACGGGGAGCAGCACGAGGCCTGGGAGCAGTCGAAGATGAGCGGCGCCTCGGTCAACGAGCGTGTCCTGAGCCTGTACGGCGGCACCGATCTCGAGGGCAACCCGCTCGGCAACGGCTTCCGCGACGAGTTCCCGGACGAGGCAGGTCCCTGCGCCAATTGCCATGCGGCGGCGGCCGCTGTGGATGCCCCGGGCGAGATCGACCTCCGAGAGGTCGAGGGGGTGGAGGCAGAGGGGGTGTTCTGCGACGTCTGCCACAAGGTGCGCGACGTCGTGATCGACGGCGGACCTGGGGTCGGTGGCTCGCTCCTCCTCCAGCGCCCCTCGGCCTGGCAGGGTCTTTTCGCCTTCGGGCCCTTCCCGGATGTCGGTGGCGGTCCCATGTCCGCCTCCTACAGCCCGCTCTTCGACGAGTCCCGCTTCTGCGCTGGCTGCCACGAGTGGACCAACGAGCACGGCGCACCGGTGCTGAGCACGTATACGGAGTGGTCCGGCATGTCCGGGGCCGATCCCGATGCCCTCCAGTGCCAGGACTGCCACATGAAGAAGAAGTTCGGCGTGGACTACCAGGGCGAGGACGAGGTCACGCTCGCCTACATCCTCGATGACGAGCACACCGCGCAGATGCACGGGGTCTTGAGGCCGGTCTCCGAGATCCACCCCCACAGCTTCGAGGGGGCCGACGAGCTCTTGCCGGAGGCGGCCACCGTCGACCTCCAGGTGGACCAAGTCGATGGCGTGATGAGAGCGACGGTGAGCGTCGAGAACGTCAACGCGGGCCACGCCCTGCCGACGGGCATGCCCTTCCGGCACATGCTCCTCTTGGTGGAGGCCTCCATCGCCGGGGAGGCCCTCGAGCAGGTCGGCGGACCCACCCTGCCGGACTACGCCGGACAAGGAGCCGGGCCACGTCACCTGGCGGGCCGGGCCGGCAAGGGCTACGCCAAGGTGCTGGGCGATGGGGAGGGCGAGCGCAACACCCCCTTCTGGCGCGCCACCGAGGTGGTCGAGGATACGCGCATCGGCCCTGCCGAGATCGACGAGATCGTCGTCGAGTTCGGCGTGCCGGAGGCGGGCGGGGAGTCGACCGTGACTGCCACGCTGCTCTATCGCCGCGCCTTCGTAGAGATGGAGGAGGCGCGGCACTGGGATGGCGAGGACGTGGTGGCGGCGGAGGCCGGCCTCCAGATCCCGCTGGGGGCCTGGGAGGCCCCACCGCCGGCGCCGTCGGACGATGGGCTCCAGACGGTCGATGACGCCTCGGACGGCGGGGGCTGCACGGGTGGCAACGCGCCACCCGAGG
>CAZEHU010000250.1:0-2717 GCA_964511605.1 uncultured Myxococcales bacterium | reverse complement strand
GCGACGTTGGCCCTCCTCCTCCTCGGGCTGACGCTCTTGATCCGACGACGCACCCACGAGGCGTGGCGCCGGTGAGAGCGGTGCTGCTCTTCGTGCTCGTGCCCGTCGCGTGCATGGACATGGGCGACGAGCCCTGGGAGCCGATGGCGGAGGCTGCGCCCCCCGTGGTCTTCGCCGAGCCCGATGGGGCAATCGCGACCGCGGACGCCCTCCCCACGGGGGCGGGAGCAGCATCGGAGGTCGCGATCACCTGCCCGGATCCGGCGGGCCCCACCCTCTGGCCCGTGGCGATGATCTCGAACCAGTTCCAGCCCGACACCCTCACCATCTGCGCCGGCGATACGGTCTCCTGGACCAACGAAGATACCAAGGAGCATACGATCTACGCGGGCTCTCCAGAGGCGCCTGAGGGCGCGCTGAGCTCGAAGAAGCTCTACTTCGGACAGAGCGTCGAGATCACCTTCGAGGTGCCCGGCGAGTTCATCTACTACTGCTCGACGCACAAGAAGAAGATGCGCGACGCGAGGATCGTCGTCCTATGAGGGGGGCCCTCCTGCCTTTGCTGCTGTTGGGTCTGATGGTGGCCCCGCCCGGCGCCGCGATGCCCCGCTTCTCCGCGGCGGAGGGCCTGCCCTGCTCGGCCTGCCACGTGGATCCGACCGGCGGCGGCATGAGGAGTGGCTACGGGCGCGCGGAGTTCTCCGCGACCCGGCTCCACCTGCCTGGGGCGAGCCTCGCAGAGGGCGCGGTGCCGCTGGACCCACAGGCCACCGACAGCCTCACCTTCGGCGCCGACGTGCGCCTCTTGTACCAGCAGCTCTTCAAGACCGACGCGCCCGAGCCCAACATCGCGTCCTTCTATCCTATGCAGTCGAGCCTCTACGTGGCCGCGGACCTCTGGCAGCACGCCACCGTCTACGTCGCGCCGACGCTCACGGGCAACGAGACCCTGATCTACGAGGCCTCGGTCCTGCTCAACCTCCCCTGGGAGGGCGCGTGGGTTCGGGCGGGGCGCTTCACGCCGGACTATGGGTACAAGCTGGCGGATCACTCGATCTTCGTGCGCAAGCAGCTCGGCCTCGGGCCGCTGGACAAGGATACGGGCCTGCAGCTAGGCCTCGAGCTGGGCTCCGTGAACCTGTCGCTCTCCTTGACCAATGGCACGGGAGCCGAGGCGCCGTGGGATACGAACCTCGCCAAGGCGGTCTTCGGGCGGGTGGGCTGGATCGGGCGCTTCGATCCGCTGCGGTTCCAGCTCGGCTTCAGCGCGGGCTACGACCTCGATGGCCTGGGCGCGGATCGCTCCCTGTCGGGCGGCGACGAGCGCGTCGAGGATGCGCGCCTCGGGGTCTTCGGGGCGATCGGGGTGGGGCGCTTCACGTGGATCGGCGAGGCGGATGTGCGCCGCCTCGACGATCGCATGGCGCCCGACGCGGTCACGGAGGTCGTCTCGCTCCAACAGCTCGCGATCCAGGTGGTGCCCGGCGCCGATCTGCTCTTGTCTTGGGAGCTGTGGGATGCGGACATCGAGCTCGAGGCCAACGGCATCCACCGCGTAGGCGCGGGCTTCGACCTCTTCCCGTGGCCTTTCGTCGAGCTCGACGTGCGCTGGCGGCTCGTCCTCGGTGGCTCGAAGCATCCCATGACCGATCTCCACGAGCTCATGGCAGTGGCCCATGCCTTCTTCTAGCCTCCTCCTCGCTGTGACGCTCGCCGTGGGCGGGGCTCCGTCCGGGCCCGGCGTGCCAACCCCTTCGGCCCCCCCCGAGGCATCGGGCGGCGCCTCGTTCGGCTTCGGCGAGGCCACCCCGCCGCCGGGTCCGCGGCCCAGCGAGTCCCGGGGACTGGTGGCCTGGCGGGCCCACTGCGCGCCCTGTCATGGTCGCAGCGGAGGGGGCGATGGACCTGCGGCAAGCTGGCTCGCCCCGCCTCCTCGGAACCTGACCCGCGGGGAGTTCAAGTGGAATAGTCGCCCGAGTGGGCAGCCTCCACTGGACGAGGACCTGTTGCGCACGCTCGAGAAGGGCGCGCCCGGCACGGCGATGCCCGCCTTCGAGGATCGCCTCCCGCCGGAGACGCTCCGCTCCCTGGTCGAGGTGATCAAGGGCATGTCCACAGCCTTCGACGACCTCCGCTTCCTCGACCCTCCGCTGGTCATCCCGGAGCCCCCGGAGGATACGCCGGAGCTCCGTCGCGCGGGCCGGGCGGCCTTCGAGGCGCTCAAGTGCACGGAGTGTCACGGCGAGGAGGGACGCGCGGATGGCCCGGCGGTACCGACCCTCCGCGACAGCGAGAAGCGACCGATCACTCCGCGGAACTTCCGGCGAGAGGCCTTCAAGGGGGGCCGTCGCTTCCGGGACGTCTACCGCACGATCTCCACCGGGCTCGACGGCACCCCGATGCCGGCCCACGCCCAGCAGGCCACCGCCGAAGAGCGGAGCGCGCTGGTCTTCTACGTCCTGTCGCTCCGCGAGGAGCGCAGCTGGTTCGAGAGGTTCGTGGGCCTCCGGCAGGAGCTGGAACGATGAACGACCCCAAGCACCGTTCGATCTCGATGGGGGCCTCCGCGGCCTTGCTGGTACTCACGATGGCCTCGTGCCTGGGGGCTCGAGACGAGGTCTCCCCCGAGGCCACGGCGACCCCGGCAGCGGATGCGACCTCTGAAGGGGCGGCCGACGGCGCCGCTACGGCCCCGGAGCCGGAGCCCGAGATCCCTG
>CAZEHU010000249.1:0-5328 GCA_964511605.1 uncultured Myxococcales bacterium | reverse complement strand
TCGAGCACGAGCGCCGCGAGGAGGTGATCCAGCACGTCTACCAGACCTACGGCCGCGAGCACGCCGCGATGGTCTGCAACGTCATCCGCTACCGCGCCAAGTCCGCCGTGCGCGAGGTGGGCAAGGCCCTCGGCATCGCCCAGACCACCCTCGACCGCCTCGCTAAGATGGTGGGCTGGTGGGAGCCTCCCACCGAGGACGTGATGCGGGCCGCGGACCTCGACCCCGAGGTGCCCCTGCACCGCCACCTCATGCACCTGAGCGGGGAGATCCTCGACTTCCCCCGCCACCTCTCGATCCACCCCGGCGGCTTCGTCCTGGGCGTCGAGCCCATCTGGCGCCTCGTGCCTATCGAGAACGCCTCGATGGAGGATCGCACGGTGATCCAGTGGTCCAAGGACGATGTGGAGGAGCTGGGCCTCTTCAAGGTGGACCTGCTCGGCCTGGGCTCGCTGAGCGCCCTGCACAAGGGCTTCGACATCCTCCGTGCCCACCACGGCGTCGACCTGGCGATGGCCACGATCCCCCCGGGCGACAAGCCCACCTTCGAGATGATGTACCAGGCCGACACCGTCGGGGTCTTCCAGATCGAGAGCCGCGCCCAGATGGCGATGCTCCCCCGCCTCCGCCCTGGCTGCTTCTACGACCTGGTGGTGGAGGTCTCCATCGTTCGCCCGGGCCCCATCACCGGCGGCATGGTCCACCCCTACCTCCGCCGCCGCCGTGGTCTCGAGCCGGTGACCTATCCCCACCCCTGCCTCGAGCCGGTGCTGAAGAAGACCCTGGGGATCCCGCTCTTCCAGGAGCAGGTGATGAAGCTGGCGGTGGTGGCCGCCGACTACACCCCCGGCGAGGCCGACCAGCTCCGCCGCGACATGGCCGCCTGGCGTCGCTCCGGCCGCATCGAGCAGCATCGCGAGAAGCTGGTCACCCGCATGATCGCCAAAGGCATCGACCAGGAGTTCGCCGAGCGGGTCTTCGAGCAGATCCGCGGCTTCGGTGAGTACGGCTTCCCGGAGTCCCACGCGGCCAGCTTCGCGCTCATCAGCTACGCGATGGCCTACCTGAAGTGCCACTACCCGGACGCCTTCTTCTGCTCCCTCCTCAACGCCCAGCCCATGGGTTTCTACAGCCCGGCGACCCTGGTCCACTCCGCGCGCCGGGATGGCGTGGAGGTGCGCCCGGTGGACGTGCAGCGCTCCGCCTGGGACTGCACCCTCGAGCCGCTGCCGCCCTCCACGCCCACCCCGGACACCCCCCGGACGAGCCAGGCCCCGCCTCGTCGATCGCCTGCTCCTCCCCGCTTCGCCCTGCGTATGGGCCTGCGCTACGTCAAGGGCCTCGGCGAGCGGGAGCGCACCTCCCTCGAGGCCTCCTTCCAGCACCGCCCCTACGAGAGCCTCGACGACTTCGTCCGCCGCTCGGGCCTGCGCGAGGACCAGCTCACCACCCTCGCCGAGGCCGGGGCCCTCGAGAGCTTCGGCCAGGACCGCCGCCAGGCCCTCTGGAAGGTGCGCCGCCTCGCCCGCGCGAGCCCCATCCTCCTCACCCTCCACCGCACCACCCCAGAGCCCAGCCCGCGCCTGCCCCCCCTCGACGCCCTCACCCCCATCGCCTGGGACTACGAGCGCTCCGGTCATAGCGCCCGCGGCCACCTGCTCGGCCCCCTCCGCCCCTGGCTCCTCGCCCAGGGCCTGCGTGCCTCCGGGGATCTGAACGCCCTGCCCGACGGACGCCGCGTCCGCTACGCCGGCCTGGTGATCTGCCGCCAGCGCCCCGGCACCGCCAAGGGGGTGCTCTTCGCCACCCTCGAGGATGAGTCGGGCTTCGTGAACCTCGTGGTCTGGGAGTCGGTCTACGAGCAGCACCGCGTCCTGTGCCGCGCCGCCCCCTTCCTGGGCGTCACCGGCAAGATCCAGAGCCAGGAGGGCGTCACCCACCTCATCGCCGACCACCTCTGGCTGCCCGACCTCCCCCCCCTCGATCAGCTCAGCCAGGCCTCGAAGCCCGCCAGCCGGGACTTCCACTGAGCCTCTCCGCCCTCTCTCAGGGAGCCTCGGATGCCGCGACCAGAGCCTCCAGGAACTCCCGATCGACCTGGTCCTTCGGGCGGCAGGTGTCCTTCGTCAAGAGGAGCCCACGAGGGGAGAGGAAAGGAATGGGCACCCCAGCGATCGTATGGATCTCCACCTCGTCGGCGAGGCCAGCGAGCGTCTGACCGCAGGCCTGCCCCAGCAGGTCGATGCAGAACTCGTCCATCACGCGCACGACCGTGTACGCCGCGACGTCCCCGGGCTCCACCTCGAGGACCGCTCTGTCCGCCAAGATCGACAGGGCCCGTCGGATCTTCTCGACGTTATCCGGAGAGGGATCCACCAACAGGTCCACGTCCTGCGTCGCCCTCGCGAACCCGTGCTGGATGACGGCCAGGCCACCGAGCACTGCGTAGCGCGCTCCGTGCTCGTTCAGGCTCCGGCCGATTCGCGCGAGGTCCGCTGGCGTCGGATCTCGCGTGCGCGCTCGACCGTCTGGGCCATCAACCATCGGTCAGCCTCCTCGAAGGAACGGAACCGCTCGACGTGCCCCCGAGGGAGCCCGAAGGGACTGCGCCACTGGCTCGCCGCGACCTGCCATGCACGCGCTGCGTCTGGATCTGCCTCCTCTGGAGGCCGCCTCAGCCCGACCGTCTTCACCTTGTCCACGGCCCCCAGGGTAGCGTGCTTCGCAGGTCTTCTCCAGAGCGGGAGGTCGCCGAAGGCCGTGGCCGAGGGGGCTCGATGGACGGCGCCGACGGTCCTCGCTACAACGTACCCTCACCGGGAGGGGCGATATGGCAACGGCGCAGGAGTTCGGCCGCGAGAGCACGGCGGAGGAGGTCACCGAGGGCCTCGATCTGAAGGGCACGCGGTGGCTGGTGACGGGATGCAACTCCGGGCTCGGCCACGAGACCATCCGCGTCCTCGCCCTGCGCGGCGCCGAGATCGTCGGGGCCGCCCGGACGGTCGACAAGGCCGAGGGCGCGCTGGATGCGCTGGGACTCGAGGGGGCGCCGATCGCCTGTGAGCTCTCGGACCTCGCGAGCGTCCGAGGGGCCGTCGAGGCGGTCTCTCGGCTCGATCCCCTCGACGGCATCATCGCCAACGCCGGCATCATGGCCCTCCCGACCCTCGAGAAGATCGCAGGCTACGAGCGGCAGTTCTTCACCAACCACATGGGCCACTTCGTCCTGGTCACGGGGCTCCTGGACCGCTTGAAGCCAAAGGGCCGCGTCGTGATGCTCTCGAGCGGCGCCCACTTCTATGCCAAGCGCGGCCTCGAGCTCGACAACCTCAGCGGCGACGCGGACTACGAGCCCTGGCGCCTCTATGGCCGCTCCAAGCTGGCCAACATCCTCATGTCCCGCAGCCTCGCCGCCCGCTTCGCCGCCGACCCCGACCACCAGCGGACCGCCAACGCCGTCCACCCCGGCGTCATCCAGACGAACCTCGGACGCCACATCCCCGACCGGGTGGCGATGTACGAGCGCCTGCGCCCCAACCTCAGGACCGTCGAGCAGGGCGCCGCCACCCAGGTCTACGTCGCCACCCACCCCTCGCTCGCCACCGTCAGCGGGCGCTACTTCAGCGACTGCCAGATCAGCGAGACGACCCCCGAGGGCGAGGACGACGCCCTGGCCGAGGTCTTGTGGCAGAAGAGCGAGGAGATCGCGGCCTCCCTCTGACCGCCTGCCTCGGAGATCCCGGGCTGCGCGGTCGCCAGCAGCCGCCCGCCACCTCAAGCTCTACCAGGCAGCCAGTCGAGCGCCTCGCTGAAGCCCCTGCGCTCGATGCCGGGCCTCAGCGCCTCCACGCCCGGCGCTTGATCGATGACGGTGATGCTGTCCGCCTCCAGGTCTCTGGCGATGCTCGCCAGCGTCCGCGCCAGGTAGGGTGACGACGCACGGGCGGTCTTGATCTCGACGCCATGTCGCCGCCCATCTCTCTCGATGACGAGATCGAGCTCCGCGCCGGCGGCCGTCCGCCAGTAGAAGAGCTGGCTGTGAGGGGAAGCCAGGACCTCTCGGCGCGCGATGTCCTCGAGGACGAAGGTCTCCCAACTTGGGCCTCGGACCGGGTGGGAGAGCAGTCCATCGTGGTCCGTGACGCCCAGGAGGTGGTGCACCAGGCCCGTATCCCGCAGGTAGAGCTTGGGCGACCTCACGAGCCGCTTCCCGACGTTCCTGAAGGTTGGCGGCAGCCTCCGGAGTAGGAACGTCTGCTCCAGGATGTCGAGGTATCGAGCCACCGTACCGTGGGCCACCCCGAGCGAGCTTCCGAGGCGGCTCAGGTTGGCGATGCCCCCCTGGGCGTGGGCCAGCATGGTCATCAGTCGGCGGAGCAGCAGTGGCCGGGTCCCGACGCCGAGCGCCGGGAGATCGCGCTCCACGAATGTGCGCAGGTAGGCCTCCCACCAATCGCGAAACGAGGCCCGGTCCCGCTCCGCACCCAGCGCATCGGGGAAGCCGCCCGCAATCCACAGGTCCCGCCACGCGGAGGGCGTGGGGCCCCCCGCCGCCTCGCTCGCCGTCAGTGGATCGAGATCCAGGACGCCCACCCGGCCGGCCAGGGTCTCGGAGATCTGCCGTACGAGGGTCGGCTGCGCAGAGCCGAGGAGGACGTAGCGGCCCCGCGCCCCGCGCTCCTGGTCGATGAGGCCCCGCAGCGCCGGGAATACATCGGGGACCGCCTGCGCCTCGTCGAGGATCACCCGTGGCCGCGCGCGCGCCTGGACGTGGAACCCGGCATCCTCGCTAAAGAGCTCGCGTGTGCCCGGCTCCTCGAGGTCGACGTAGTCCGCTCCGGGGAAGGTAGAGCGGGCCAGCGTCGTCTTCCCGACCTGGCGCGGCCCGAGGATCACGACCGCCGGGAAGCGCCTCGCGAGCTCCAGCAGGCGTGGGACGGCGGCGCGAGGGTACATGGAGCGCTATATTACATCGCGGCTTTAGATATGCAAGATATCCTGTGCCACGCGCTCCAACGCCGGCCGGCTAAACTCGCTCCAAAGCGACGGCGCGAGCTCCGTCGACGCCAAAGGCGCGGAGCTCGCGGGGCTTCGTACCGAGAACAAGCGGCTGCGGGCGCCGACCGGGTAGCGGACGCACGGTCCGCAACGGCGCCCCACGGGCCAGGGGCCCGGGAGGCGCACCCGGGCAAGCCGGGGCGCTCCGTCCCTCAGCCTCCCTCACGGAGCGGGTGGTACGTCCTCAGTCCCGCCGGCACGAAGCGAGCGAAGTCACGATCCGTGGTGCACCATTCGCTGCCGGACTCGATGGCGAGCGCCGCCAGCCAG